>CAYMNU010000001.1:0-31846 GCA_964391885.1 uncultured archaeon
TTGAGAGGATATCCGGCGAGAGCGAAGCGATATTCTTCTTTAAGCGCATTGTCGGCTTCTGAGGTTTTTTGGCGCTCGGGGAATATCGTGGCGTAAGGATAGTAAGCCCGAGTGGAATACGATGGATAAAACCCCCCTCACATTCGCATTAAACCCTCTCCATAAAACTGAGAAAGACCTCGAGCGGCACATCACTCACTTTTCCTTATACCCGAACTTCTTGTCATAAGTTTTATGATCGATTATATCTAACTAGCTTCATAGTTCAAGCCCCCTGTCGATGTCCCGCATGAGGCGGGGGTTGTCATTGTGCACCCAAGTGATGCCCCGCACACCCACTGCTATCTTGTTGCTTTCTTCAAGATAGTCCAGGATATTGATTAAAGTATTGTGGTTGACCTGTTTTGGCAAGGCTCTCTTTAGGTCAGGAATCCTAACTGCGCCGTCATCCATGCCCCTTAGGGTATTCTCCACCATTATAACCGTGTTTAGTGTCGGCGAATGTGCTAGCATTTGCATCATATCATTCCAATTTGTTATTAATTTGTATCTATTTAGACGCTCTTAGTATAAACGCACATTCCGACCAATTTTGCCGCCAAGGTTAGTCCGCTGGGCTTTTTCTTGGATCCTCCTGTGAATGCTCATTAAGGCAATTCGCACTTATCCTATGAATATCCCTAATTTTTAAGCACTCTCTCCAAACTTATGCAATGGACAAATACACGCTTTCGGCGATAGTGCATCGCGAGGGCAAGTGGTATGTAGCATCCTCCCCCGAGACCAAGGTGGCAAGCCAGGGCAGAACCGTGGAGGAAGCCCTTAAGAACCTCGAAGAGGCTGTCGGGCTATATATAGAAGAGGCCGGATACATTCCCAAAGAGGAGATTACGCTGCTTGCGAGGATAGAGGTTGCTAAAAATGGGCGAGCTCCCCATCCTGTCTGTGCGTGAGGTGCTCAAGGCCCTCTCCAAAGATGGCTTTAGCCCAGTCCGGCAGCGAGGCAGCCACATAGTTCTCTCAAAGATTACCGCAAACGGCAAAGTCTGCGCTGTAGTGCCAAACTATAATGAGATTACGCGAGGTACTCTCTATAGCATTTTGGAGCAGGCCCGCCTTTCAAAAGAAGACTTTATGAGGCTCTTGAAGAAATAAGCCGAACCTGCGCAGCCTCAATGAACCGGGACTAAAAGGCAATGGACAAACGCCTGCTGATGACCCTTGGGCAGCGATATATGCCATGAGCCTCTATCTTCACCAAGCCGCTCCTGCTCAATATCCCGACATCGCGTGAAATAGATTCCTTGGGCCTTCTAAGAGATTTGACTAATTCAGCCATATTGCGCGGATTGGTGTCGCTTATATTTTTTAGCATCTCGACCCTGTTCTTAGTGAATATCTTCGAGAACTGCTCAGGTTTAAGGAAGAGGACTTCCTCCGGCTCATCCTCTACCAACGAGGGATTTTCCAAAAAGCGATTTATGTCTTCGTCCAGCTCTTCCCTGCTGCCTATCATTATTCTAAGTTCTTTGCCCATTTTTGTTTTTTATGTGGTTTCTGATGTAAGCTCGCATATACTCGCCCCATCCCGATCGCAGTTCTTGAATCGCCTCGCTTATAGCCTTTTTCAAGGGCCTATTGATGTCCTCCCTCCATTGCTTCTTCTCGTAAAGGTGATGCTTATGGAATTTGCCGTGCGCCCCGTCCCAGCGAACGAATTCATGTTTTCCGCCGAACTTATCTGTGAAATACCCTATTATTCTCGCATCTATGATTCTCCCGCCGTCTATGTCCAGCTCGTATCTCGCTTCTGTTTCAGGACTCTCAAGATATTCGCTCCAGGCCTTTGTCTTCATTTATCAATTAATTTTAATAGTTATATTTTATTGTTAATCTATAAAAGCACATGCCGGCCAAGATTGTCCTATCAACACAGCAAACGCATTTTTCCTTTTTTCTAGCCTTCCCTTCTAATATCCCGAATATCTTAGCTGCGCTTGTTCAGATGGCTGCGAAAAAAACCAAGGGAACCTCAGGGAAGAAGGCTAAACCAGTTCGCACTAAGAGCGACCCCCTACTCAAAGACCTCCCCAAAGGCTGGAAAGCCCACGAGGAAAGCGTCGAAGAGGAAAAGGAGAGCAAGCCCAGGTTGAGTAACAACGTCTTATGGCTTCTATTCGCAGTAGTCTTAGTCTTTTTCATAGCCCTGCCTTTCCTCGCGCAGCCCGCGCAGGAAGAGCTGCAGGAGACATACGTCAACGGCATAAGGATTTCCGCCCCGGGTGACCCGGTGGCATACATACAAAGCCTCTCAAGCGCGCGCATAGAGGGCAAGCGTTTAGACAACCTGGACGACTCCCACAGCGCCCTCAATGAGCTTTTGGTGGTCTTGGGCGGGGAAAGCAGCTACGCAAGCTCCAGCTATACTCTGATGGCAGGAGTCACTGGCGAGACTGGCATAACTATAACAAGCAGCACCATAACCATAGAGGGGAAAGACCGCAGGGACTTTTGGAATGCAGTATGGACCTTCACATCCCTTTTCTCCCACATGGATATCGACTCGTCAATAGACCTTTATTCGATCCAAAACATGCCCGTCGGGCGCAGCGAAGTTTACCTTGTACAGCAGCAGGACGGCGCATGCCCCAATTACGCAAGGATTATCAGTGCAGAGGGTGATATAATCCCGCCCCTCTTCCGCAGCCACGAGCTGGACAAGAGCGCATTCCACTACTACCTTTCAGAAGGCGTTTGCAGCCGGGCTACAAACCAGAGCCCTGTCGCATGCCCGGAGCCTGATGAGCTCACGCTCGTGCTCACAATGCGCCCCGGCGAAGACAACAGGATAATAGTAAAGAACCACGAGATAATATTTGAATACGCCGACTGCAGGACAGTGGACAAGATATCCACGATACTGGGGGACCTGCTTTACCCGAACCGTATCTCTGCCTTGGCAAAAATGCCAGGCATAGTCTTCTAAAATGGACCTGATAGACAAAAAAGTAGTAGAGTCCATGTATGCGGACGGCGCGCTGTACTCTTCATTCGGCGACTACTGGCGAAGGAAATACGGCTACAAGGTCTTTAAAATACCCCTCAACGCAGACTTCATGTGCCCGAACTGGGACGGCAGGTTGAGCGACGAAGGCTGTATCTTTTGCCCCTCATTCGCACGCCAGTTCACCTACGAGAGCTTCAGGGATGTGCTCGACAAGAGCGTAAAAGAGCAGATAAAGCACCAGATAAAGCATTACAAGGACATGGGCGCCGGCGACAAGGCGCTTGTCTACATAGCCTTTGGGACAAACACATACAAGCCGATAAAAGAGCTAAAAAAACTTTTCGACGCATGCCTGGACCACAAGGACGTAGTCGGCCTCTCGATTGGCACTCGCCCGGACTGCCTGCCGGACGAGGTCTTCGACCTTCTAGGCGACTATGTCAAGCAGGGTAAGCAGATATGGCTTGAGATAGGTACGCAGACAGTGCATTACCACACCCTGGAGCGCACACAGCGCAGGCACGGCTTTGCAGAAAGCATTAGGGTAGTCAACGAGGCGCATAAGCATGGCATACCCGTTATCTTCTTTATAATCATGGGCCTGCCTTATGAGACGCCATCTGAGATGAACGAGACAGCCAGGATTCTCTCGGCACTGGGAGTTGACGCAGTAAAATTCTACCCTCTCGTTGTCATGGAGAATACAGTCCTTGCAAAGCAGTTCAGGGACGGCGGCTACAGGCCTCTCGGCATGAACGAGTATGTCAGGATAACTGCCGATTTCCTGGAACATCTGGACCGCAACGTCATAGTCCAGCGACTGTCAAAGGACTGCGGCATGGAGGGAAAGCTGGCTCCGGACTGGAACACCTACAGGCTTGTCATAACCCCACGGGTGGAAAAAGAGCTCAAAAAGCGCGGCACAAGGCAGGGCGACAAGCTAAAGCTCTCTTTGGGTGTGGACGAGCTAACCCCGCTTAAGCCCAGCGAGACCAAGATAATCAGAAGGGAGAAGCTTAAGGACAAGAGCGTTAAACTCTAGATGCAAGGGTTTCTATCCTTGAGGGTACCTGTACAATTATTAATATCCGCACCTTCTAATACTAGCGATGGCTGGTAATGATGATCTAACTCCAAAGATTGTGAAGATATTGAGGAAGAATGATGTAGCTAAAGCCGGGTTATTCGGCTCTTATGCCCGGGGAGAGGCAAAAAGGAACAGCGACTTGGACATTCTGGTGGAACTCAATAAGGAAATTAACCTCTTGGATTATGTCAGAATAAAGCATGAGCTTGAGGACGAGACCGGGAGGCGCGTCGATTTGGTTGAATATTCGACAATCAAGCCGCTTATACGCGACCAAATACTCTCCGAAGAGATACGCATAATATGAAAAGGACGACGAATTTGTATCTGAATGACATCCTGGAAGCAATCTCAATGATAGAAGAATACACCAGAGATTTGAACAAATCGGATTTTGAGCGGGATCTCAAGGTCCAGGACGCCGTCATAAGGCGTTTTGAGATAATAGGCGAAGCTACTAAGAACATATCCCCCACCCTCAGAAATAGATACCCAGATATCCCTTGGAGGGATGTTGCGGGTTTTAGGGATGTTCTAATCCATGAGTACTTTGGCATAGATGCTGGCCGGGTCTGGGGAGTTATAGAGGACTATCTTCCTAAGCTCAAGTCTCAGATAAATGAAATTATCGAGCGGGATTAGGATAATACGCAGGGAGAAGCTTAAGAAAAGCAATAAGGTCCGCATTTAAGATTCTTATTCTCCCAGCCTTTAGATTCCCATGCCCCCGCTGAGAGGACTTAGGCTCAAAATAATTGAGCTTAAGGAATCAGGCAAGGAAACTGAAGAGATTTTTTCTATCCTGAAAGGGACTTATCCTGAGAAGGATATAATAGCCGCCATGCGCTCAGCAGGCCTTATGCCACATGACAAAAGGTTTAGGGAACCCCATGAGCACCCGCATTATTTTGGCATAGAGCGCCCTAGGGCACCTTTCCACGGGTGGCGCCACGAAAGAAGGTTGTCTTCAGCGCACAGGGCAACGCTTTCACTAGTGGTCTTCCTTTTGACTTCTCTGTTGATATCGGGCTTCTTTTTTGAGTTGTTTTCCCCGGAGTGGGGCGACTACGACCCCTTGTCAGGCAATGGGCTTATATTGACCCCATTCTTACTGGTTTTCTATACCGCATTCATCGCTGTGCTTGCCCTGGAATATGCACGCTCTACCCGGAGCGCGAGCATAAGCAATATCCTTTTCATAGTGCTTCCTTCATTGCTAATAACGGGCTTTTACTTTATCATAGACCCGCAAGGAGCGCCACTAGTAGCAGTATTGGCAATGATACAGGCTGGCTTATATCTTTTTGCATTGCTGGCGCACGACTGGGACCTCTAGTCCTCGACGTCCTGGAACAGAAGCAGGTCTTCGGTCTTGATGACCCCGCCCTGCCTGAGGCTCTCGAGAAGGTCGCCTTCCTTGGCCTTCTGATCTTTCTTGAGCTTTTCGCCGCTGGCTTTCCTCTCATGCACTCTCTTGATGCCGAGGCGGTCCTCTTCGGCCCTCAGCTCGTTTAGGGTGTCCACAAAACTCTGATGGGCTGCCTCGACCTCTTTTTTAATCTCGATGAACACTTCTTCGACCTTCTTGGCCTTTGCGCGACGCTCGTCTACCTTTTTGTAAATCTCATGCATCGCAGCGTGCGCTTTCTCACCCTCTTCCGACTCATCTAAAAGCCTCTTGTGCTGCGCATCCGCCTCTTTCCTGAGCTGCCTGAGCTCCTTTTCCAGGGCCGCTGCTTCTTTAGTGGCGGGCTTGGCGGCCTCATACTCCTTTATCGCAGCCTCCAATTCACTAAGCTGCCTTATCATGACTTTTTCCCGGTCTTTTGAAACGGGTGATGTCTGCATCTTCCAGTCGAGCCTCTCATAGTCTGCTTTCTGCTTCTCGTAGTCGCGCCTTGACATCCCGGGCTCCGGGCCTCGCATGGCACTTATCTTCTTATTGAGCTCGGCTATCTTGGAATTAAACTCATTGCGATGTATTTTAGCCTCGGAGACCTTCTTGTTGGCAGCATCTCTGGTGTCCTTGAGCTTTTTGGCTTCTTTCAGGAGCTTATCTATCTCCCCATAGAAGCCCATGATGCTGTCGCGCTTGGACTTAAGCTTGGAATTAAGCTCATCGCGCGCTTCTTTGAGCGCCCTCACCTTGCTGCGCAACTCCTCTAGCTTCTTGTTTTCTCCAGAAGTCATTCCTGTAGGTTAGAAATGCAAGCTATAAAAAAAGCATTGGGTTTCCTTTGCTTCTCTTCTGCTTTCTTTTTCCGCTTTTATTTTGAAGGATTCTAAATAAAAGCCATGGAATTGCATACGCCTTGGGTGGAAAAGTACCGCCCGCAGAAGATTTCTGATATTGCAGGTCATAATGAGATAAAAAAGAGGCTTGAAATATATGCTAAAGAGGGTTCTATGCCACACCTTTTGTTCGCCGGGCCCGCGGGCACCGGCAAGACTACGGCAGCCCTTGCACTTGCACAAGAGCTCTTTAAGGGGCAGCTGGACGGGAATTTTTTAGAACTGAACGCCAGCGATGACAGAGGCATTGACATAGTGCGCAATAAGATAAAAGACTTCGCCAGGACTATGAGCCTGGGCAACATACCATTCAAGATAATCTTTTTAGACGAGGCGGACGCCCTCACGAGCGATGCGCAGAGCGCACTGAGGAGGACAATGGAGAAATACACAAAGACATGCCGCTTTGTGCTCTCCTGCAACTATTCCTCAAAAATCCTCGAGCCGATACAGTCAAGGTGCGCCCTCTTCCGCTTCTCTAGGATACCTGAAGAGGTAATAGAAAAGCAGCTTGAGAAAATAGCGGGCATAGAGGGCGTTTCCTTTGACAAGGAAGGCCTTGACGCGGTGCTATATGTCGCGGACGGCGACATGAGGCACGCCATAAACGTTTTGCAATCAACGGCCGCCGTTGCCAAAAAGGTCAGCAAGGAAGACGTCTACAACATCGCTTCCAGAGCCAAGCCCGAGCTGGTGAGGCAGCTTATGACTCTTGCGCTCACAGGCAGCTTCATAGAAGCGAGGAACATATTGGATGACTTGCTCATCAACCGCTCTATTTCAGGCGAAGAAGTTCTATTACAGATGCACAAGGAGATAGAAAATTTAGACATTCCCAACGAAAAGAAGCTTGCACTGGTAAACCTCATCGGCGAGTACAACTTTAGGCTTGTGGAAGGCGCCAACGAGAAGATACAATTAGATGCGCTGGCAGCGCAGATGGCGCTTATCTAATTACTATAAACCTTCTCGCATCTCTTTTGGAAGAGTCTTTCCCGCTGCATCCATCAGTATTGCCGGACCTTTTTCCCGGGCGCTTCTTGTAGCGCTCTTGACATGGGATTGGAATGCTCTCAAGCGCCGCTTTCCGCCCAAAACCCTCTCCAACTCCCCTCTTCTCTGAATGAGCATAGGCGAATCCGCGCTCAAAGGATGGCCCATCTCACTCCTCATCCATTCCCAATGCTCCATGGATCTGACAATCCGCCTAATCTCTCCCCTTTGCCCTTTTTCTATTATGCCCATCCTGTCTAGAGCATTTTCGTGTATCGCCGCCCGGATAGCATCATGCCTGCTCTTTTTCGTCGCGTTGAAAAGAGATACTAAATCCTTAGTCGCCCCCTTGGCTTGCAAACCCTCCCTCAATGCCTCCGAGTAGCTGTTCCCCAGTGCATCATAGTCTAGGCCCTGCCTTCCCCTAGCTCTAAGGCGTTTCTTCTCCCTATGCCTCTCAATGAGGGCTCTAACCTTTCCTGGCACCTCGCCTCCTATCCGGCTCTACTCCTGCCTTTATCAAAGCTGACTTTAATGCAGCATCCCGTGTACGCGTATATGGCTCACTTGAGAACCTTTCTCTGGCCGCGTCATACCTGTCCAAAAATTTTTTTGTCCTTTTGCCCGGAAACCAGCCCCCCAATAACTTTCTTACTTCTCTTTCTATTTCCCGCCGTTTCGTTATCTCTGAAACAGGCTCGTAAGCATCTCTCGACTTCCAAGAGTTTATTCTCTCCTGTATTTTCCCCCTTTCCTTTACTAGGTCGCGCAAGGCTTCTCTCATCGGTATGTTGGTGATTCCCATATGTCCCAATGTGTGTTCCATAGGCATCCTATCATGGGCATCGTTTGCCGTTCTTTCTAAATGTTCTCTGATTTCATTTATCGCTTTCTCGCTCCTTGCAATGCCCACCATGTCGAGATGCCAGTCGAGATGGCTTTCAAGAAAGCGCCTATATTGTGCCTCACCCCCCTCCCATAGGAAATTCGCCCTTTCCATAGCTTGCTTGTGCTTATCCCTTATGCGCCTGCGTTTCGCTCTATTTGAGATTACTTTAGGCGCTTTATTCATTTCTCCTCCTTTGGCTCGACATAGCCCTTCATGAGTATCCTGCCCATGAGCGAGAGCTTTATTGAGGTCTTCTTGCCCTCAACGGTTTCAACCAAACCCATTTCTTTAAGCCCCTGCGACCTGGGGTTGCCGTTGACGTGGTAAGAGACTAGGGGCAGGCTCATGCCCGTCTTCTTTGCCAGTTCATCAAGCGACGAACAGCAGTCCTTTTCATAGAACAGCGCTTCCAACATGCGCATCTTCCTGTCGGTTATGAGCTTGTAGTAGGAGAATTTGAGAACTGGCAGCATGCTGATGACGCCCTCGCTGACTGCGAATGCCCTCATGCCGTTGACGAATGCCGCAGACGTAAGCGCACAGCGCGATATCTTGTCACCGCTCGAGACGTTTATGAGGACATCCTTGCCTTCATAGGCCTTGCCCACGCCGTGGACTATCCTGAAAGTGTCTTCCCAGATGTCTTGCCCGGCTTCTGCCACCTCTACGGCCACCTTGAACCTGCCCAGCTCTTTCAGGGCTTTCTCAGCCTCCTTTTTTGTCTCGGGATATGTAATGAGTATGACTTTGTCTGTCGGGAATTCCCTCACTGCAGCATAAAGGTCCTCGATCTCGGGCCCCACGCCCGCAACTATTATTGACATTATTTAAACCCCTGTTTTGACTTTAAATGTTTCTTTTATAGCTCCAAGGCTAAAAAATAGCGTAAAAGGAGGCAAAAAATGAACGGACCAGGATGTTGCGGACAAGGACCGGGATGCGGCTGTCACTAAGCCCGCCCCTTTCTTATTTTTTTGTTTTTTCTTTTTTCGAAGTTTAACAGCTTTTAACCTATAAGACTAAAATTACTCTGGTGAATAAAATGGAAATAACAGTATACTCCACACCCACATGCCCATATTGCGGGATGGTAAAGGAGTTTCTAGAGGAAAACAAGCTGGCGTTCAAGGATATCAACGTCGCGGAAGACAAGGAGAAAGCCCAGGAGATGATTGACAAGTCCGGGCAGCTGGGAGTCCCTGTAATAGATGTAGGTGGCAAGCTCATAGTGGGATTCGACAAGAGCGAGCTCAAGAAAGCTCTAGGCTTATGAGAGCCATGGCCTACGACCTTGCGATAATAGGGGGCGGTCCCGCCGGCATGAGCGCGGCCGTATACGCTGCAAGATTCAGGCTAAAGACATTGCTGCTGGCAAGAGAGTTTGGCGGCGTGTTGGCAAACGCGCCCCTTATTGAGAACTGGCCCGGCGAGAAGAGTTTGAGCGGGGCGGAGCTCATGGCAAAACTCCAAAGCCATGTGGAAAGCCTTGGTGTCGATATCAAGCAGGCGTCAGTAGATAACATATCAAAAAAAGCGGGCCTTTTTCTAATAAAATCGGACGAGGGCGAACATGAGTCAAAATCCATACTTCTTGCCACGGGGACAAAGCATCGCAAGCTGGCTGTGCCAGGCGAGGAAAAATTCTATGGCCGTGGCGTGAGCTACTGCGCAGTCTGCGACGGGGCATTCTTCAGGGACAAGGCCGTGGCGGTAATAGGGGGAAGCGACTCCGCCGCCAAAGAGGCGCTTTTCCTTTCGGAGAACGCCGCGAAGGTCTATATAATCTATAGGAAGGAAAAGATACGCGCCGAGCCCATCAATGCCGAGCGGGTCGAAAAGAACGAAAAAATCGAGATAATAACGAACACGAATGTTTTGGAGATAAAAGGCGACAAGTTCGTCACGCATGCAGTTCTTGACAAGGCTTACAAAGGCAGCAAAGAGCTGCCGATTGACGGCGTTTTCGTGGAAATCGGCTATGACCCCCAGAGTGACTTGGCCAAAGCTCTGGGCGCCAAGCTAGACAAGGGCGAGATAATCATCGGCAGCGGCTCGGAGACTAGTGTCCCGGGCGTGTTCGCGGCAGGGGACGTCACTTCAAACAGCTTCAAGCAGGCCATCACCGCCGCGGCACAGGGCGTTGTCGCCGCGAAGAGCGTTTACGATTACATAAAATGATGAGAATAATAGCAATACTGGCAATACTGGCGCTTGTCCCTACTGGCATTGCGAGTATCGATTGCATCTGCAGCAGGCCGGCCGCGCCGGGCATAACCGTGGGTTTCTCCTGCGAATTCCTAGGGGGGACTACAGACAATGTGAGCATCTACCTTAGCTCCGAGCCTGAACTTGGCATGCCTGTGGAGGGTTGGGCTATGAAAAACAAGGACGGCGCGCAGTTGCCTATTAATTACCTCACAGTTATAGTGGAAAAGGACTCGCAAGAGGTAAAAACATTAACTACGGACAAGAACGGCTATTTCTCGTTTGATCTGGACGGCTCAGGGATGTATGAGATCTATGGAGGGGACGCTAAACTGGATTTTATCATAGCAATCGAAGAACCACAAGAAGCTCAGGAAAGCGCGCCCGAAACCGAAGAGCCGGACGATGCTCTAAACGGGGATGAGCCAACCGAAGACAATGAATCCGGCGAAGCCGATGAAGCCGATGCCTTGCCTGATGAGGAAAACACCACCCAAGAACCCGAACCGAAGACTTCGATCCCAGATGACTCTTTCATATACCTTGCAATCGCAATCCTGGCAATCGCAGCATTGGCAGTAACCTTAATCAAAACGAGAAAATGCTCCCCACAGCGCAAGAGTTCAGGTATCTCAGGAAAAAGGCGGGCTTAACGCAAAAGGAATTGGCGGACAAAGCGGGCCTTAGCCAGGCGCTCATCGCCAGAATAGAGTCGGGCAGCATAGACACCCGCTTATCCACTGCCCAGAGAATACTCGATGTCATTAAGAAGTCCGGCCAGGCAAAAGCCAAGTCCCTGGATATAAAGGACTACATGATATCTCCCGTCATATATTGCAAAACAGGCGACCCGATAAAGAGGGTCGTGGAAAAGATGGAAGAGCACGGCATTTCCCAGATGCCTGTGATGGACGGCGGCAAGGCCGCTGGGTCAGTCACTGACACGCAGCTTGTACAGATTCTGGCCAGGAAGGGTGCCCGCTCGGCGAGGCGCAAGATAAGCGACGTCATGTCAAAGCCCTTCCCGGAGCTAGAGATAAGCGCACCCATAGACCGGGCTATAGAGCTTCTGGCAGGGAATCCTGCAATCCTCATCACCAACGGTCCGCATGTAGCAGGCATATTGACCAAGGCGGACGTGCTGAGGCTGATGGTGTGAGCATCTGCGGATTTTCTCTATTTCTGTCCTGTAAAAATCCCTCCCGAATAGCTGCTTTAAAAGGGTTGAATTTCTTACAAAAAACGCAAAAACCGATTGGTTTTTATAGGGGCTCCCATAATATTCCACATCAATATATTGGTGTTGCTTGGGTCCTATACCCCAATATGTTGTGGTTTTTGGCTCTTTGAGGGTTGTCGGCGGGGCCGCGGCGACGCGGCTGCCCGTCGTAATATTTAAAATGAAATGCCCCTTCTGCGGGTTCTCTGAGACTAAGGTGGTGGATAAGCGGGATTCGCACGAGCTAGACGTGACCCGGCGCAGGAGGGAATGCCTGAAGTGCCACGAGCGCTTCACTACCTACGAGCGCCCTGACATCTCCCAGATCATGGTCATCAAAAAGGACGGCAGGATGGAGGCATTCGACCGCTCAAAAGTCCTCAAAGGTATCGTAAGGGCATGCGAGAAAAGGCCCATCGCCGTCGGCCTCATGGAAAAGATGACAGACGACATCGAGGCCGAGCTTCGCAAGGACTTCACCCGCGAGGTGCCGAGCAAGCAGATAGGCACGCTGGTGATGAGGAAACTCAAACGCATGGACAAGGTCGCTTACCTGAGGTTTGCGTCGGTATACCGCGAATTTGAGGGTTTAGACGACTTTGAGAAAGAAGTTACAAGGCTGGTAAAGCACTAGAAAAAATGATTCAGACGACCGTAAGGAAAATAAAGAAGAGGGACGGAAGGATAGTCAAGTTTGACCAAGGAAAGGTTGCAAACGCCATATTCAGGGCCGCACAGTCGATAGGCGGCAAGGACAAGGAGTTGGCCGAGAAGCTTTCCGACGAGGTCGTAAAGCTATTGGAGGAAAAGTTCGACGGCCACAGCACGCCCAGCGTTGAAGAGGTCCAGGACTTCGTAGAAAAGGTGCTTATCGAAGGGGGCCACGCCCAAACAGCCAAAACATACATATTATACCGCCAGAAGCGCGCCGACATCAGGAAGGCAAAATCCATACTGGGCGTCGAGGACGACATCAAGCTTACACTGAACGCCATAAAGGTGCTTGAGAAGAGGTATCTAAAGAAAGACCTGGACGGCAGCGTTTCCGAGACTCCCAAGGAGCTTTTCAAGCGTGTTGCCAAGAACATTGCAAGCGCTGATGCGAATTACGGCGCGGAAGAAGCCGAGGTCAAGAAAACCGAGCGTGAGTTCTACAATTCGATGACCTCATTGGAATTCATGCCCAATTCCCCCACACTCATGAACGCAGGAAGGGAGCTTCAGCAGCTTTCCGCTTGCTTCGTCCTTCCCATAGACGACGACATGGAGAGCATCTTCGAGACTCTCAAGTCCACTGCCCTAATACACAAAAGCGGAGGTGGAACCGGGTTTTCCTTCTCGCGCCTCAGGGCCTCGGGGGCAAGGGTCAAGTCCACGAGCGGGGTGGCTTCAGGGCCTATCTCTTTTATGAAAGTGTTCAATGCAGCGACAGAAGTCATAAAGCAGGGGGGCACGCGCCGCGGCGCGAACATGGCTATCCTCAGGGTAGACCACCCGGACATCCTTGATTTCATAGTCTCAAAGGAGAGGGAAACAGCACTCAACAACTTTAACATCTCCGTGGGCATTACGGAGAAATTCATGGAAGCCGTTGAGGCTGACGGTGATTACGAGCTTGTCGACCCGATAAGCAAGAAGCCTGTCAACACACTGAACGCAAAACGGGTATTCGACCTGATCGTGACAATGGCATGGAAGAACGGCGAGCCTGGGATAGTATTTTTGGACCGATTAAACAAGGATAACCCCACGCCGGAGATAGGTGAAATCGAGAGCACTAACCCATGTATAACTGGCGACGCGCTTGTTTCCACAGAGCATGGCTTGATGAGGATGGATGATGTCGCCTCACGATTCGAGGATGGCGGTTTGGGCGTTATGACTGATAATAGGGCCATGGCTGCTAATCTTGGCCTTGCAACCGATGGCGGGGATTTGGGCATTACTCAGCATATTATTTCACAAGCTTTCAAGACCGGCAAAAGGGATGTTCTTCGAATAGAAACAAAATCAGGATATGAACTTGAAGCTACGGCAAACCATAAAATTATGACTACAATGGGCTGGGTTATGGCTGGAGACCTAATGCCGACTGAACATAGGGTATTAATACAACCCAACGAAGGAAGTTTCAATACTTCAAAAAAATTGCCCTTTGACATCACAAATCATTTTGAGGGCCACAATGGCCGAAAATATGAAATGAATTTACCGGATTGCTGGTCATATGAACTTGGATTAGCTTTGGGTTGGCTTGTCGGCGATGGGTGGTTGAGGTCCGGTGACAAGAATTGTCGTGTCGGGTTCACATTTGCCGAAGAAGACAAGCCAATTTTGGATATTCTCAAACCTACTCTGAATTCATGGTATGGAAAGGACATTGAGGAGATCAAGCGCGACAATGGAGTTTATCATCTTTCATACCACAGCAAGTTCTTTATTGAATTCTTTAAGAAGCTTGGGGTAAAACCAGTCAAGGCTGATGAGAAAGAGGTTCCAGACAGCATATTTACCGCACCAAAAGAAGCCGTTGTAGGTTTTTTACAGGGATTATTCAGTGCCGATGCAACTGTACGTGACAATCCAAAGAGCAATAGCTCATGGGTGGCCCTAAGCTCCAAGAGTAAAAAATTAGAACAGGGCGTACAACTTTTACTGCTAAATCTTGGAATTAAGAGTGCCATACTAAATCGATCGAGAAAACCCAGAGATAATCTATTCGAATATACGACTATATCAGGCGAGAAAAAAACTTATTCTTCTGACGGCATTCTCTTTGAATTGGGTGTTTTTGGCAAAGGCCGCGAGATATTTGCGTCGGAAATCGGTTTCCTTAATAATAAACAAGACAAACTTGAGAATATTAGGTATACGAGGGTTAAACATCAGGACTTCACGGATGAGATAATATCAGTGACTCCGGTAGGGCAGAAGTTAGTCTATGATTTAACAGAACCGACGACACATTCAGTCCTTGCTAATGGTTTTTTAGTTCATCAATGCGGGGAGCAACCCCTTTTGCCGTACGAGTCATGCAATCTCGGTTCGATAAATCTCTCCAAGATGGTGTCCTACCACAACGGCCAGGCAAAGATAGATTACCCAAAGCTGAGGAAGACTGTAAGGATGGCTGTGCACTTCCTGGACAACGTCATAGATATGAATAACTATCCGTTGCCAAGCATTGCGGAAAAGACGCGCTCCAACCGCAAGATAGGCTTGGGGGTGATGGGATTTGCAGACATGCTCATAATGCTGGGCATACCCTACAACAGCGAAGAGGGCGTAAAAACTGCAGAGGAGGTGATGAAGTTCATCAGGGAAGAGGGCATCATCATGAGCAGGGAGCTGGCCCTGCCGCGCGGACCTTTCCCCAATTTCAAAAAGAGCATATTCAAGGACGAAGTCCCACTAAGAAATGCGACCATAACGACGATTGCGCCCACCGGCACAATCAGCATAATCGCAGGCTGCTCCAGCGGCGCAGAGCCGCTGTTTGCAATCTCCTACGTCAGGAGGAACATACTCGACCAGGGCGATGAGCTGATTGAGGTCAATCCCCTTTTCGAAAAAGTCGCCTATGACCGGGCTTTCTACAACGACGACCTGATGAGGAAGATAGCCTCCCACGGCACAATCCACGGTGTGGAAGAGATACCTGAAGATGTGAGAAACGTATTCGTCACCGCGCACGACATCAAGCCCGAAGACCACGTCAGGATGCAGGCCGCTTTCCAAAAGTACACCGACAATGCGGTAAGCAAGACTGTGAACTTCCCAAGCAACGCAAGCACATGGGATGTGGAAGCCGTCTACATGCTGGCATACCGCCTCGGCTGCAAAGGCGTCACAATCTACCGCGACCAGAGCAGGTCGGAGCAGGTACTGAACATTGCGGGCGAGAAGAAAGAGTGCGAGAAATGCGCTGAATAAGGATGAAGGGAATAGTCCAGGTCTACACCGGGAACGGGAAGGGCAAGACGACGACCTCCCTCGGCCTCGGCTTCAGGGCTGCCGGACATGGCCTAAGGGTATGCATGGTCCAGTTTCTCAAAGGGGCGCACTATCTAGGCGAGCTCGAGTCTGCGCGCAAGGTCAAGAATTTTAAGATATTCCAGTTCGGCGCGCCATGCCCATGGTCAAAAGACATGGAGAAAGGCATAATCCGCTGCGGCTCCTGCAGGTATTGCTTCACCATCCATGACGAGGACAGGAAGAAGGCGCAGATTGGCCTGGATTTCGCCAAGGAGGCAGTCACGTCAGGGGATTATGATGTTGTCATACTGGATGAAGCGAATGTCGCCATGTCGCGCGGTGTCTTGCCAGTCTCGGACTTCCTGGATGTCATAAAAGCCAAAAAACCCGGAGTGGAGTTGGTTCTCACTGGAAGGCAGGCGCCAAAAGAAATAATCGAGGTGGCAGACCTGGTAACTGAGATGAGGGAAATAAAGCATCCCTTTTCAAAGGGCGTCGAGGCGAGGGTGGGCATAGATTTTTGACTGGTTTAAATTATTCTTAAGTCAAACTACACTATGGAAGTAAACGGGGTGGAAGTCGAGGATACTTATGCCGAGGCATTTGACGGATTAGTCTCACGCATGATAATCACAGCCAAGAGCGAGAAATTGCTTATGAAGGCTGCTAATTCTACTACCGCACTTCCTTGCACAGTCTTTGGAGGTGCCGAGGGCGGCATCGAGAAAATCCTAGAACCGAGTGAGACCCCCGACGGGAGGCTTGGTGCAGTAATCCAGCTCTGGGTGAATTACGGCTCCAAGGCCAGGGACAAGCTGGAATATGAACTGGGAAAACGGATACGGCAGGGGACTCTCGTAGTTCCCACGACCCGGGTTTTCAACGCTTTGGACTCTGATGAGAAACTGGACACGATGTGCAAAGTAGGCCATTGCGGCGACGGCTACCAAAAGCTCGTTAATGAGTTTGGAAGAGAAATGATATCTGTCCCGCTGATGATGGGCGATTTCCTCATCGAGAAAAAGTTAGGCTTTGCAAAAGGCGTCATGGGCGGGAATGTATGGCTATTCTGCGACTCCGAGGACTCGGCGCTGGAGGCTGGCGACGCAGGGGTCGATGCAATCAAAAAAGTGAAGGGCGCTATAACCTCGTTTGATGTCTGCTCCGCAGGCTCGAAAGTCGGAGGAAGATACCCTGAAATCGGGCCGACAACCAACCACCCATTCTGCCCGACATGCAAAATAGAGTTGTATGATAAATCCGAAGTTCCCGACGGTATTGTATCCATCCCGGAGATAGTGATAGACGGGGTTGATATAACCGCGGTTAAAGAAGCGATGAAAGCCGCAATCCATGCCGCCGCCCAAGTCGAGGGCGTCAGGAAGATATCAGCGGGCAACTTCGGCGGAAAGCTGGGGAAACATCACATTTACCTGAAGGATTTAATCTGATTTATATGTATACTCTCTCTAAAAGTAAGAAAATTCTTACCATGGAGTCAAAAATAATAAAAGTATCCGACAAGGGTCAGATATCAATACCTATTGAGATACGGCGCAGTGCGGGTATTGCAAAAGGCGACAGTCTTCTGCTTGTCCAAAAGGGGGGGCGGATACTGATGGAGAAACCACGGATTGAAGAGGACTTCAGCTGGATGAATTCCGATGAGGTGGCTAAGGAGCTTTGGGACAATGAATATGATAAAATCTGGGATGACGCATAAGCAGGGCGACATAATCTTAGTCCCATTTCCATTCTCCGACCTGAGCGGATCCAAGAGAAGGCCTGCACTTGTAATCTCCAACAATAATTACAATGCCAGGGGGGAAGACATTGTAACCTGCGGTGTTACATCCAACCCTGAAAATCGCGAGTATTCTGTCGTTATAACAAATAAGGATCTCTCCCATGGCAGCCTTTTGGCTACCAGCCGGGTGAAGGCAGACAAGCTGTTCACGGTAAAGAAATCAACGGTAATCAAAACCCTTGCGACAGTTTCGGAAAGGTCACTCAACCAAATCAAAGATCAGATGCTTTTACTATTCAATTTCTAAAATGATTCTCGTATTCGACCTGGAAGGGCCCCTGAGCCCGATGGACCATGCAGCAGAGGCGATGAAGGTTATTGGAGAGAAGATGGGGAGGGACGACTTCTTTCGGCTATTTGAAATGCTGTCCCTATACGACGACGAGCTCACCCTCGAGTCTAAGCCTGGCTACAATCCCGGGGACACTCTCCGCCTGATTGCGCCTATTGTATCCACCCATTTGAGCGACAGGGAGCTTCGCGATATTTCAGAACGTGCGACTCTTACTCCCGGGGCAAAGGAATTGATTGCATCCATCAGCGACGACGACGTTTTTGTCGCATCCACATCCTACCAGCAGCATGCGCAGACCGTTTCCAAGAAACTGGGCATATTGCCCGAGAATGTCAACTGCACAGAGCTTCCGGAATACCGGGATTTTCCCTATTTTGACGATTTGATGGATATTTTTGAGAACTACAAGGCAAAGGGCATGCAGACAGTCAAGCCTATGCTGGACGGACTGTTTTGGGGGCAGATGGAGTACGACTATTTGAAGACAAAGGTCTGTGGCGGCGAGAGGAAGCTGGAAGTGGTGCAGAAGATTGCGGAAGAGCGCGAGATTGGCGTAAATAATTTTATCTTTGTCGGCGATTCCATCACCGACATCAATGCCCTCGAGGGGGTCCGTAAGTCAGGAGGCCTGGCGATATCCTTCAACGGCAACCAATACAGCGCCCCGAAAGCAAACCTTGCCGTGAGCTCCATGAGCCTGATGGCAATAAAGCCGCTTATCGATAGCGGCGATGTTTGGAACTTCGTCGATGAATGGAAGGTCGTGCAGAACAAGTTCAAGCTGCTGAGCCCTGAAACCATGGCCTATTTCAAGGCCAGCCGGATATCCCTGCCCTTCTATGACAAGATAGGCGAGGCGCCCATTGAAGAAGTCATCGCTAGGCAGAAAGAGATGAGGAAGGAGATTAGGAAAGAGTACGGGGATCTGACTTAACGCACAATCTTCTCGGGCCCGATATAGCTCACCATCCTCTTTTTGACCTTGCCGTTCTCCCTGTAGGATTCATACATGTAGAGGTAGGTTTTCCCCTTGATTTCCTTCTTGACCAGATACATTTTTACCCTAAGAAATTGTTGCAGCTTGGTGCAACATATTTTTGGTTAGGTACTACATATTTATAATCGCCTATTATTTAAGCTTAACTACTAAAATAAAGTTAGGTACCACAATCATCCAATCGCTTTTAATAAGCTGATTTGAAACTATACTACTATGTTTACCAAGTCCGATTATTCTGCAAGGCTGAGAAAGGCGCAGGCCCTGCTTGATGAAAACCAAGCGCTTCTTGTGAACAAGGACGAGAACATGCGCTACTTCACGGGCGTCGATTCCGGGCGCCTTCTGATATGGAAAAACGGCGCCAAGTTCTGGCTGAATCCTGTTTATCTGGGGCTTGCCAAGCGCTCGCCACTTGCCCCCACCGAACCCAAGAAGGACTGCGTGAGCGATTTTGTAGTGAAGAAGGGCTTTAAAAAACTGGGCCTGGATGAAATCTCACTGGAGGCTTACAAGAGCCTCAAGCCGCCCATGAAAAGGATAACCATGCCTTCCAATCTCTGCGACGAGCTCAGGAAGATCAAAGACAAGAAAGAACTCTCTCTCCTTGCAAAAGCCGGAAAGATAGCATCCAACGCCATGCGCGCGGCCGAGGAGTCCAATATCATAGGGCTCAGCGAGTTTGAGCTTGCCGCAGCCCTAGAGTTCGACATACGCGCAGCAGGCTCGGAAAAGCCGCCTTTTTCCATGGGCATGCTCTGCCTTGCAGGGCCGAACACCGCTTACCCGCATGCTCCGCCAAGCAACAGGGTGATCAGGGAGGGCGACCTTGTCATCCTCGATTTGGGTGCAGTCTATAAGGGCTACAACAGTGACATGACAAGGACGCTCATGGCCGGCAATGTCTCAGAAGAGAAGCACAGCCTCGTCGCATTCATGGACTGGCTCAAGGAAAGGGCGATAGACAGGATAGAAACTGGTGTAAAAATCTCGGAGATTCACAATTACATCAACGAAGAGATAGAGAAGAAAGGCCATAAGTTTGCGCATCTCTCGGGCCACGGCATCGGGCTGGAAATACACGAGAGCCCTTCGATAGGGCCGGACGAGAAGGATGTTTTTCAGGAAGGCATGGCCTTCACTATCGAGCCCGGGATTTACACTACAAAATACGGGGCCAGGAGCGAGGACAGCATTGCCATTGTCAATGGCAGGGAAAGGATACTAACTTAATCCGTGATAGGCTCCCAGGTATGTGCGTTGTAAGTCGTGAAGCTCTCGCACCTTATTCTGTGGAATGTGAATTTCCTCAATAAGTCTTCTACTTCCATTGCTGTTTTACATGCGAAAAGGATTTAAAGGCTTGAATTCCTAAAAAAGTAAAAACCAAGCAGATATAATAAACAGAGTAAACCAACTTCTTACTTGTTACTGCTCACAGCTCACAAGCCTAGCTCACTTTTAATAGTCTAAGTCAGTCAACTACAGTCTAAAGAATGAATTGTACTGAAAAAGAAGCCGAATTGATTGGTGCATTGATGGGCGATGGATTCATCTACATCAAAGAGAAACATTATAGGATAGGCTTTACTGGAAACCCTCAAACGGATGTAGAATATTACAATTATATCTTAAAACTCATCTATGCTGTAATTGGCAAGAAAGCAAGGGCGATTCATCGAAGCCGCGGTTTAAGGATAGTCATTAATTCAAAAGAATATGTCACTAGACTCACAAAAGAGTTTGCATTACCCTTTGGAAAGAACAAGGACCGACGAGTATTCATCCCGATGAAATTAGCTAATGATTGGAATCTAACCAAATATGTTATCCGTGGCTTGATAGATACGGACGGTTCGGTTTTTACTTCAGACAAACGCGGTTCATTAGATTATCCCACATTGGAATTTAATACTACAAGCAAAGTATTGGTAGAGCAAATTAAGGGCATCTCAGATTCAAGAGGATTTTATACAACTAAAGTATGGTCTTATAGATCTAGAGTTTCTACCACTCCTTTATATAAAATAGCTTTGAACGGGCGTAAAAACCTGAATAAATGGCTCATTGAAATAGGTTTTTCTAATCCTCACAAACGCGCAATTGCATTAAATGCTACATTAAAAGTCACTAAACGTGTATCAACATAGCGGTAACCAAGGGGATTGGTTTTTATGGCATATTTATCAAAATATCTCGCTTTATACTGATGAGCCTCAATTTCAAGTGCTCAAAATGTAATTTAGTGCAATAACTGGCCTCTGTAGCTCAGTCTGGGAGAGCACCACATCTTCTTGCGAGAGATTGCGGAAGAGGTGTAGCTGAAGATCCCAAGACCTTTGGGTAGCAGACACGTGGGTGTCGTGGGTTCAAATCCCGCCGGAGGCATCTTAGTTTTCCTAGCCCAGTCTCGATGCCCCCGGCTTATGTCGAGGTCATACGCCTAGAAGAAGCACCCACCTCTCCATCCCGCCGGAGGCATACCCTATCCCCCGTGCTGTTTCTACCTTTTCTTTCTGCTTCATCTAACACTGTTAAACAATGAACAGACTTCAAATAGCCAAGGACTTCGCGCAGGAAGCCGGACGGCAATATCCTCAGATATCCAAGGTAATTCTCTATGGTTCCGTGGCCAGAGGCCAAGATACGAAAGAGAGCGACATTGATCTAATAGTCCTCACTAAAGATGACAAGAGACTTGTAGACAAGGGCATAAACAGTCTCATGGCAGATTACATCATTGAGACCTCTGAAGTTCCAGTTCCCTTTGTTTACAGTGAGGATGAATATTCTCACAAAGATAATCCCTTTACTAGGGAAATAGCAAAAGATGGACGAATCTTATTCTCGCGAAATTGATTCCTATCTGAAGAGGGCTGATAAAAGCATCAAAGCAGCCAGAATACTCTTTGACAATGAAATCTATGAAGATTCGATGAGCAGAGCTTATTATGCCATGCACTATGCTGCTCGTGCAGCATTGCTAACAGAGAATTGTTCCCCTAAAACTCATCGAGGGCTAATCTCGGAGTTTGGAAATAAGTTAGTTCGCTTAGGAACTCTTAGCAAGAAAGAGCTCGAGGAACTTTCGTCGGGGTTACGCTACAGGCTAAAGAGCGATTATGAGCCTGATTTTGAGATAAATAAAGCCGATTTGAAAGAACAAATCACAAATGCCGAAGAGTTCATCGAGTCAATAAAGAAGTTCATTAAATCATAATTCAAGCTATAACGAATAAAACTGTCGATTGCTCTTCCTCTCGACGAAAACCAGGGCTCACCACGGCGCCCCGTAGCAGTCTATGATTTTCCTTTTGGAAAGCCGCTCAAACCTCATGATGTCCTGCATCTCTTCGATGCCCATCTTTCTCAGCCTGGCCCTCATGTTGTTGAATACGCAGTATGTCGCTCTCGCGTCGCCCATGGCGCGGTGCTCGCTTTCGTTGTAAATTTGGAAGTAGCTGCAGAGGGCTGCCAGCCTCTTGCTTGAAAGCATGGGGAGCAGGCGGTTGGCCAGCCTTCGGGTGCATATCCTGTGATTGCTTAGCTCCATCTCGCAGGCGTCAGCGTTCCGCTTGAGGAAGCCCCAGTCGAAAGACGCATTATGCGCGACAAGATAAGAGTCGCCCAAAAAATCCCTGAATTCCCTCATAGCGTCTTCGATAGAGGGCGCATCAGCCACCATATCGTTGGTGATTCCCGTCAGATGCGTGATGAATGGGCTTATGCGCTCTTGGGGGTTGACAAGGGTCTGGAATTCGCCGAGTATTCTTCCACCATCAGCCTTTATCCCTGCAATCTCAGTTATTTTATGCCTGTCTTTGGACAACCCGGTGGTTTCTATGTCGACGACTGTGAACATGCTTAGTTTGAGCGAATGGCTATATTAACTCTAGCGCCTAACCGCTGTCGCCCCTGGCTATCCCCGAGACCAGCTCTTTGGGGTCTTCTTCCTCTACAGTGCTCACCTTCTTGATTGCGGCCAGCTTTTCCTTTATCGTTTCACGGCCTTCCTCTTCGGCTTGCGGTTCCTTTCTTTTGAAGAATCTCATGGGATTTCTAGGAATATGCGGATAAAAATATGATTCACCATAGTAAAGTGGCATTTTTATAGTTAATGTTATAAATATATAACATTAAGTTAGAATTATAAAACAAAAAGTTAAGGAGAATTAACATGAAAACCAACAATGAAGTGCTGAGATGGGTATTGGTGGCATTTATGATACTTCTTGCCGCCCTTTACAGGTCGCCAGAGGATGCGCTCTACATAGGCGTAAGCATAGCTTTAGTTGCAATATTGCTAACTTACAAAAGAAAGAAAGACCTGGAGGCATCGCTGACAGACGAGCGCACGGTAAAGCTGGGCTCGATGGCCGCAAGCTACTCCTGGGTGGCGACATTCGTACTGGTTTCAATGCTGTATTGGATTTACTACCTTAAGATAGTCGACCTACCCGGTGAGATTGCAGTCGCGATAATATTCGCTTTCATGGCTGCGACAATACTTATCTCGCGATTTTACCTAAACAAAAAAGGAGTCTGAAATGATTGGAAAAGCCGAATGGTTCGAGAGGAGGAAGTACGGCGGATGGGGCATGCACCCAAAAACCTGGCAGGGATGGGCATATATTGGCGCTTTTATGATTGCCTTGCTTGCATTCCATCTTGCCTGGAGCTGGGACGACCTTACCCGCGCCGCAGTGACGATAATGTGGGCCGCTGTACTGGGCATCGACACCCTGCATATGATGGCCGCTATGAAGAGCGATGAGCGGGAGAAGAAGATAGAAGCTCTTTCAGAGAGGAACGCCGCATGGGCCATGATTGCCATATTAACCGCAGGTATACTGACACAATTGCTATACTATGGCTTACAAGAGCGATTGTATGTTGACCCATTCCTTGTCGGGGCATTGGCGGCCGGTGTCATCGCAAAAAGCATGTCCAACTACATGTATGAGAGGAAGCCGCTATGATAACAAAGATAAAGGAGTTCAGGGCAAAGCGAAACCTGACCCAGGAAGACTTGGCAAAAGAGGTCGGAGTCAGGAGGGAAACCATAGTCTTCCTCGAGAAGGGAAAATACAACCCCTCCCTCAAGCTAGCGCATGACATAGCCAAGGCCTTAAACTCCAGCATCGAGGAGCTGTTTATATTTAGCTGGGACGAATGACTACACCTTGAGGATAAGGTAATTGGTATTCCCCAGGTTCTTCTTCTCAAGGACTCCCCTTGCTTCCAGCTTCGAGACAATCCTGGATATCTTCACTTTGCTGAAGCCCGATAAGACCACAAGATAATTCTGCTCAATCTTGTTGTTGTTTTCCAGTAGTATCCTGATGACTGTTTTCTCGTCGTATGGCAGAATGTTCAGTATCCTGTCGGCGTCGCTCTTGCTTCTTCTCGCCTGGAAGAGAAGGACCACAAATGCCCCGACGAGCATTGAAGCCGCAGAGATGCCGTAGACCTCCGGGGGCATGGTCTCGCCGGTGCTTGCAGAGTACTCGCTGCTCACATAGGCAAACAAAATCCCCAGGGCAAATATGGCTGCTATGCCTATTATTAATCTTTTCTCGGATATCTCAGTCATGATATTTCCTTCTTGAGCTGCTCGTAGTCCTCTTTTGTTATTTCTCCTGCTGCATAGCGTTTGTTGAGGATGTCGATGGGTTTGTCACCGCTGCAGTAGGTTTTCTTATAATGGCTGCGCAGCATCCACCACATTATGAGCAGAGCCACAGCTATTATCAATATCTGGATTATCATTATGCTGAAGGGATTGAACATCTGCGGTCTTGTCCCCATGCCGCGCTGGCCTACCCAAGAAACATCTTGCAAAATCATAAGTAAGTCCATCTTGCTTATTTGAAAAGGAAAAAATAAAAGGGGGATTACTCCCCCATTGATGCACAAGAGCCGCATGGGCCTCCCATAGCAGGGCCTCTTCCGAAGCCAGCCACGCGGCCCCTTCCGAAGCCGCCGTCAAGATCGGCCCTTTTCTCGCCAATCCCGCCTGCACCGTGCTTCCCGAAGCGCCCCCAGAAGCCGTTCTCTTCAGCTATCTGCGCTTTAAGGGCCTTCATTTCCTCCTTCATGACAGCCAGCTCGGAGAGCCTGAGAAAGGCCTCTTCGCTGATGCCTGAGAGGGCAGCCTCTTTTGCCAGCCCGTTTTCACAGCCTGCGGCCAGCTCAGAGAATGCTTCCCAGTCGCCTGCGACTAATGCTTCCCGCATTTCGCTGTCCTCATCCGTCCATCCGCCCCCCGAGCCTGATCTCATGCCCATCGGGAAGGCACTTGCTATCCCCGCGCCTGCCAATAGCAAGACAGCAAGGACACCCACTGTTTTCTTTTTGTCCATTTTTTGTATGCTCCTTTAAGAAGCGTATTAATATGCGGTGAAACGAGCATTGAGCCTTTCTGTTACTGCATCTGATTTTCTGAAACCACTCCTTGGTTATTTGAAACCATCCAATTCCATCCAACCAAATACTCCCTCCGGTATTTTTATTTAATCGCCCGTATACTTTCCAACAATGGTTCTTGCAAAAACCAAAGGCCAGACTTCCCTGGAATATCTGCTGATTGTGGTAGTCGCCATTGTCGTCGTGGTTGCAGTCATGGTTTGGATGAATGCCACCACCAAGAGCTCGGTGGGCACGGCGTCCCATTCGGTGAACTTCGGATTGTGCATGCAGCAGTCGTGTACGACTGAGGCTCCTGTTTCAGTAGAATGCTTAAATATTCCCGTCTGCTCAGATTTGCTTAGCGATGGATATATTGTCGCATGCGAAAAGAGAGAGCCCATGAACATGTGCAAACCCTATAAACCATAAAATGAAAAGTCTGATTTACGGCAGGGAAGGAAATATTAAAATACTGGCGATAGTCCTGATTGTATCCCTCTCAGCATTGGCTTATATCTTCTTGTCCTTGCCGGCTGACGATTCACTCGCCGCCGATCTTACACCGCCCCCATCTACATCTGGACTCTGGCAAGGCGCGCCCGGGGATTTAGAACAAATAGAGGGCATAGTCATCAAAGAGGGCGCCCCATGCGGCGACCACATGTGCATGTCAATCCGCTCGGACAACAGGGACTATAATGTGGTTTATAATGAATATGAAGGAGATTATGAACGCGGCCATCTAGTCTCTATCATGGGCTCCGGCAGCCCCTCATCATTCAAGGCATGGTCGATAGAATATTATCCTGATTATCCCGAGGAGGACGAAACATGAAACTTCGCACAATAATCTTTTGCATGGTGTTCCTGGGTATGGTGATGCCATGCGCTGCCCTAAAAGACGCCATTGTTACAGAATTCTATATCTATAATCATACAACAGGCGAGGACCTCGGCGGCCCCTTCAGGCAAGGTTCCAATAGCCCAATAGAGCTTGTTCCCGGCCAGAGGGTTTGCTTCCGCACGACTATTGAGAACGTGGGCGACGAGAACATAACTGATGGCGATTACAGCGTTCAGCATTATGTTTTTGATTCTGAAAACCAATATGGCCGCGGAATAACTACCGCTTCGAAGACGGGAGTAATTACCGTGGAGCCAGGTGAGACCGAGGTTATCATAGGGGGCTGTTCTACTGTAAGGACTACGGCCGCTCCCGGGATATATTACATAAGGTCGCGGGTATACGATCGGAATGCCAACGGTCCGTTTCCAAGCGGCTGGCCGCGTTTCAATGATGTCATAAACATAGAGCCTCATGAGGGCTATATAGATTTCAGGCTACCTCGTCCTAGTATACGATTTAATCCTCCTGCCGCATACTCCGGTAGTAATATACTCCTAGTGCACTCGCCCATAACCCTGACTCTGGGCTTCCAGCTCCAGAACAGAGTGGGCAGTGCCCCATTTAGCGGGACTCTGGATTGCAGGGGCACGGATACGGGTTACGGCTATTACACATGGGATTTTAATATTGGCAGTGGCGAGACTCTAGAGCACGATGTCTTCTATGATGAAAGTTTCTTCACCCTTGACAGGGCGGGCTTTAGGGGAACTTTCGGCTGCAGGGTAACTACCCGGCAGGCTGGCACTACTATACAATTAGACAGATGGACCTTCTGGCCTTATTATGTTCTCGACGACGTTGGCATCGTGTCTATACGGAGTTTTGGGCCGAACAGACCTAGCTATGAGACAAACGACTCCGGTGTTCTTTCATTGACTCTAGCCAGGAACCTGATGGACTATGCCGAAGGGAGCACTGCAAGGGTCCGCCTTCTCGCCAATAGCCAAGAGATACTGTCTGATGACTTTGGCTTCGAACTCAGACCAGGTGCGACAAGATTTGACAAGTCATGGAGTTTTACTATTCCCGAGTCCTTACCATTCGTCGATACCCTTGAGTACTGCTTTGGTAATGTCAATGGCATAAGCCCCAGCGGACCCTATGCATATTCCGTGATAAAGCTCGTACAAGGCCTCGGGAAACAACTTCCCCTCCCGGAGAAGTGTGCCGCACCACAAGGGCGTCCATAGCAGCAAGAGCAAGGTGTGGTGCAATTTCAGAAAGCGAGCATGTCTCCCAGCAAATATGCACATGCCCCAATGAATACTGCTCGATAGATGCGTCAGGAGACTATATAATCATAGGTGCTGCTTACTCTCCACAGCCCGGGAGATCCCATCAGATAATCGACGGCAACACACGGGCTTTGTTCAGGAACCTTAACACGGGTTCAGATAGAGAAATAACGATGACATATATCGAAAGCGGAACACTGGGCTCGATTACCTCATCGTCCCTCGACATCAGCCTTGCCTTCCTCCTACTCTTTGGCCTTTGCGCGCTTATCTTTAGAAGGCTCTCTGAATAGCCAGAACCAGAGCGCAAGCATTGCCAGCAGGAAAGCGGCTTGCCCGAACTGCCACATGGCATCGTGCACTATTACCATGCCTTCAAAACCCACAGACTTTGCAAAAGGATAAATAAGGAGCATGCGGGCTATGTTCTGGGCGAAGATAACGATGAGGAAGGTGGCCAAGGCCTTAATCCTTTTCGCAGCCTTTCCCAAAACCACAACTGCAATCAGGAAAAGCGATATTTCCCGAAGCCCCAGGCACAGCGGCCCGACCACCACATTGAGGCCGATATCCGGGTAATAGACTGTGTTGATATGCCTATAATTCTCGATTCCGAGCGAGCCCTGGATTCCGGATATGATGCCGGCGCTTAGCTCCTCTAAGGGCTGAGTGACTCCCGAGTGCTCAAGGAATGGGTCTATCACAAGAACAAAGGCGATTACAAGAGAAAGGAAAACTACAACATCCCTATTTGCCTTATTTGCGCCCCCGCCTAATAGCTTCATACTACCTTAATCCTCTTATGAATAAATATTGCGATCTAGAAAACACTTCAAGCAAATGATTTTTATAGGACTTGCATCTAGAATAGCAGCCCAGCAACTGGGGGAAGCTCGTTGCGAAACAGCTTAGTGATAAATAAAAAACCCGAAAATGGCAAAAAAATCTGAAAAGAAATCTAGGTGTGCCTCTGCCAAGGCAAGCACGCCATCAAAGGAATGCGCCGCCCAAAAAGCGGTGAAGAAGGAGACAAAGACTGTTAAGGCCGCAAAAGCCCAAACAAAAAAGGCATCGCCCAAGAAGGTCAAGCACCTCGTAAGAGGCAAGGTCGTCAAGGCTGACTTGAAGGGCAAGAAGAAGCACGAGATAAAAAAGACGGGCGAGGTCATCCGCTTCGACCAGAGAAAGCACCCGGAGAAGACTGGCGCGCACCATGTCCACATACACGGAAAGGAAGTGGACGACGGATTGCAGCTTGTTACCCCTGCTGCCCAGCCGTCTATAATCTCCTCGCTTAGGTCGCGCGACTCGATTGCCCCGGGCAGCGAGTTTTCGTTCGCAAGAGCGCAGGACTTTGTATCAATAGAATAAGTCAGAGCATCCTGCCCAGGGGCAGCCTTCTGTTCTTGGGCAGGTTGTTTATTATTCTTCCTTCTTTGGGCTTTCCGATGCCTAACTTATATCCCTTATACTTAATTATAGTATAATACCCCTCTGCGTGCTTTTTGATGTCAAGCCCGCACATCCACTGCATGGCGTCTTTCTCATCCACCTCGGTGAAGCCCTTCGTCGCCAGCTGCGCCGCATAGCCGCTGGGCCTGAATCCGCTCTCGACATTGCCCATATAGAGGCCGTGCATGCCCTTTAGGCCGAGCTCCTTTCCTGTGAAAAGATAGACTTTCTTTCCTTCCTGGAACAGCCTGCCTTCGGGGAGCATTATGCCAAACTCGTCAGCTAAATACTTCTTGATCTCCGGTATAGTGAATCCCTCAATCATTTTTCGAAATCCTTGCTATGAAGAAAAACTCGGCGTCATTGTCCCAGGGGTAGACCCGCATGCACTTCTCGGTGCCTGGAAGAAGACCTGGCCTCGATTTTATTTTTGCAGACGCTTTCTCAAGCTTGGCGTCTGGATATTTATCCAAAAGCCAGAGCACCACTTCTTCATTCTCTTCCAGCGTGGTCGTGCACGTCGAGTAGACCATTTCACCCCCCTCTTCAAGCCTCTCAAAGGCAGCCTTTGCAAGGCCTTTCTGAAGGCCGGATATGCTGCGCACAAAACCCGGCGACCAGGTGTTCGCCACATTCGGGCTCTTCCTCACCGAGCCCACGTTTGAGCAGGGTGCATCGACAAGAACCTTGTCAAAACTTACCCTCGGGAACCTTGTGCCGTCAAAGCCGGTGATTATTGCGTTCATGATTCCGCATCTCTCGATGTTTGCGACAAGCGCCTTCCTGCGGGTGTAGTCCGGCTCGTTTGCCACCAGCGTGTTGCACATGGGGGCCATCTGGGTGCTCTTCGAGCCAGGTGCTGCCGCGATGTCAAGGACTATGTCGCCTTTGCCCGGGTTTAATATAACCGGCGGCAGCATCGAGGCAGCTTCCTGTAGATAGTAATAGCCAAGCTGGTGCGGTATCGTCGCCCCGAGGCCCTGGCCCTCGACCCAGTAACCTCCCTCGCACCAGGGTATGGGCTCCGTCTGCATGGAATCTAACTCATCTCTGAATTCTTCTACACGTCTAATGGGGTTTAGCCTTATTGATTTTCTGGGCGGCTTTTTAATCCATTCAAGAAAGAGCTCGAACTCGTTCTCCATCAAGCCCTTATGGTATTCGAGGAATTTCTTATTCATGTTTCAGCGATTTCATTTATCAAAAACTTTATCAAAACCGGTTAATACAAAATCAATATTAAACCTTAATTTATAAGTTAGGCACTATTAATCTACCTATGCATCCATGCTTGCCTGAAAAAAATTATATAAGATTACTGTCATACTCTGCCCTGCTTTTAGCCCTAACCCTACCCTCTGCGGTTTCAGCCGGCTCTCCATGGATGACGGGCGAGATGTCCGCTCGCATCAGCTTCAGCGGTGAGATAGATATAGAGCGCACAGCAAGCGACTCTCGCATGAACTGGATAGAGGCATCCTTTTATCTTGTTCCGCAGGAGTCCCAATTGCAGTCAAGGCGCCTCGTATCTGCCTCGCCCGACTACGACCTGCTTCAGGACGACTTCGGCAACGACTACATAAAGTTCCGCTGGGAGAACCCGCAGCAGGATAAGCTGAATTATGAGATAATCTGGGATGTGGATGCCAAAAGGCTGCAGTACGCCATCACTGACTTGGCTTCCGCGGCGGAGACTCCTTCCGGTATTGAAAACTATCTGCAGGCAGACAACCTCAGCTACTGGACTGGATTCATGAAGGCCAAGGCAGAATCTCTGGTAGACGGCTCGGAAAGCCGCTTGGAATCTTCAATGCGCTTATCGTCATGGGTGAACCGTTACGTCACCTACGACCTTTCCCTCCAGGGCAGTTCCCTTTCTGCAGAAAATGTATTTCATGGGCGACGAGGTGTCTGCGGCGAGTTCACCCGCCTATTTATCTCGCTTGCGAGAAGCATAGGCATCCCCGTTCGCTATGTGGAGGGCCTTGTATTCAGCGGGGAAGAATGGAATTTCCATGCCTGGGCCGAGCTATACAGCGACAACTGGCTGCCCGTCGACCCCACCTATAATGAGGCTGCTTTCATTGATTCAAGCCACATATACTTTGCAAAGGCCCCCGGCTCCAAGGACCTATTCAACCGGCTTAGCTGGGAGGGCATAGACGTGAAGGCATCCTTCGGCGAGGATGAGTTCTCTGTGGATGTTTTTGAGACAAAAGCTATTCGCCTCATGCGCTCATCGCTATCTATGCCCAGGGAGGCCGGCGCCGGCGAGCTTGCCAGGGCGACCGCATCCCTTACAAACCTTGCGAACTCTTATATAGTCGCCACATGCTCGCTGTCAATGCCTGTTCAGATGAGGCTTTTGGACGGTGATGAGAAGTCCATACTCATAGAACCCCACGGCTCTGCAGAGCTGTCATGGCACATAGCCACGCCCGATGACATGGACGCCGGTTTTCTTCACCGCATGCCTGTGAGGCTTCTCTGCTTCCCTGGCCTGAACGAGAGTGCTGAGATAACTATAGACCCGCGCCTGTCGGGAGTGCCATTTGCAAGGGCATCGATAAGCGACCTTACGGCTCTCAACCAAAGCCATGTTTTGGTTTCTTTCAGGAACGAGGGCACAATGGAATTGGAAGATATTATAGTTTCCCTCTGCCCCGGCGAAGCAGAATGCCGGAACATCAGCCAAAAAGATTTCAGAGTAGGTGAGGCGCGCAGCGTCTTCTTCAGCGGGCTTTCCCTTAGCGAAGGGGACAGCATCAATGCGCATCTCATCTCACCCCAGTCTAATACTAGCTCGGCACAGGCCCTCATTCCCAGCCTGCAGGATGCCGTGATTCCAGAACCAAGACGGCCGGAGATTCCAAATACGATTAGGATAGCAGATGAAGATACCGAGACGATACTTCTCATTTTAGTGCTTATGATTTCTGCAATGCTAGTTATAGCCATTATAACTGCGATTGTAAGAAAGAGATAAAACAGGTTTGCGCAATCAACACAACGATTTTTTATAGGTATTGGTTCTAACTATCCGCTTTTCGCATGTTGAAAACATGCGGAATACGGCTT
>CAYMNU010000002.1:0-2959 GCA_964391885.1 uncultured archaeon
CATACCCAAGAACGGAAAGCTGGTCATAGGTTCTGCATTGCGTATGAACAACGGCAGCATCAGGGAAAAGTTCGACCTTTTAAAAGCCAAGCTTGCCAGAAATATGGGCATAGAAGGTCAATATGATAACAAGGAATCATGTCTTCTTGTAAGGCCTGAAACCGTAGAAGATATAATCCTCGGGAAAGGTAATATCCTTCTCGCAGGCGAAGCAGCGGGCCTAATTAGCCCAAGCACGAGTGAAGGCATAAGTTTTGCCCTCAGGAGCGGCAAGCTAGCGGCGCATGCGCTCAATGGCATGAAAGATGTTTTAGCAGAATATACAGGACTCTGTAGCCCATTGGTCGAAGAGATCTCAGACCGGCTTCTGAAATCGAGCGCCTTATCGGAACGCAAATCCCGCAAGTCGGTAATGGAAAGGTGGCATGCCCTTTCAGAGCCCCTTGGACAGCAGAAGGCGGCTGAGCTTTGGTCAAAATAACTTTTTCTCTCTTTCCCCTCTAAATTCATATGTCTTCTTTCCTGAAGAACTATTCCTTGGCAGAGCCGACGATAAGGCGGCTCTACGACTCGAGGCTGCGTTTAGCTATTCTGGACGCGCTGAAAGAGGGTCCCATGCGCCTCGCAGATCTCAGGAGGCAAGTCAACGCCAACGCCCCGAACACATCCAGCAAGGCCAAAGAGCTTGAGGGGATGGGTCTCGTAGAGCGCCTGGAAGGCGATTTCAGCCTGACGCCCTATGGGAAGGCTGTGAGAAACCGCGCCCAGGAATCCTTTGAGTTCTACGCGACCTATGAGAAGTTCAAGGGATTCTGGAACAAACAACGTACTGATGGAATCCCACAAGAGTTATGGTTTAGAATTGGCGAATTAAACAATTCTCAATTAATGCAAAATATCCCCTCCAATGTAACGGCAGCACACGATAGTTTTGTACTACTACTAAATTCTATTAAGACGAAATTTTATGGTGTATCTCCTATTTTTCATGAAGAATACCTCCATGCAACTCTTCTAATGTTGAGAAAGCAAGTAGATACTCAGCTTATTCTAAATCCAGAGATTTTTCGAGTTATGGCAAATATGCCAAAAAAACTGAAGACTGAACTACGAGAACTGTGCAAGAATGCGAAATGGTACCTGTATGATAAAGAATTAAGAGTTGCATTTACAGTAAGTGAAAGTTTTCTTTCTCTTGCATTAGAACCAAAAGACAATTCAATGCATTATATGAATAAGGATTTACAATCCACAGACCCCCGCGCCGTCTCCTGGGGCCTCGACCTCTTCGAGCACTACAAGAAGCAATCTACCCCCGTGAAGCTCAGCGATTATCTCTAGGCGATAACATTCCCCCGCCCAAACTATTAGTCCGCCATGGCATTATATTAGCACGGGAAATTCGCTTATAACCCTGCTGAACTCCTGTATATCAGACTGGGCGATGAAGAGTGAGTGCATATACCTTAACAGCCCATGGTAAATCAAAGGTATTTTTTATCTTCAAAATGGATAAGCTATCAATGAGATTTGACATTCTGGTGGAAAAGGACCCTGAGGGCTTTTACCAGGTGGAAGTAAAGGATTTTCCGGAAATAATCACCTTCGGCAAGACAGAGAAAGAAGCCCTGAATAACGCAAGGGAGGCTATTGAGTGCCATCTCGAGGCCTTGAAGAAGAGCAATCGCGCATACCGGCAGATAGAAGTCCCTGCATGAGGCCCAGCTCCAGGGACCTGGCAAAGGTCCTGGAGAGGCTTGGTTTTGTTTTCGCGCATGGAAAAGGCTCGCATATGACGTTTAAGAAGGTCGGATGGCCGAGACATGTGACCATATACGTGACAGACGAGATGCCGAAAAGGACTCTCGGCAATATAATAAAGCAGAGCGGCGTGACAAAAGAGGAGTTCATGAGGGTTCTTGATGAGGTAAGCTAGTTTCTTGGTTGTTTTTATACTCTTTTACATAAACTATGTACAATCTTTACACAATGGACGTAAGAGTCAACCTTATGATGCCCGAGTTCCTTTACAATGAGTCCATGAAGCTTGTGAAGAAGGGCCTTTACGCTAACTACTCCGAACTAGTCCGCCAGGCTGTCCGGGAAAATATTCTCTTCAATGGAATCTCCAACGAAGAAAGGAATCTCCTCGAGCTTGTAAGGGCGGGTCACCGGAACGGCCACTTCCTGAATGAGAAGGAGGCGGCAAAGCATGGAATCAAGGTTTGAAGTCTATTTCTCAAAATATTTTATCGGCCAGTGGGAGCAATATGATGATAGGCTTAAGAGTTTTCTCAACAATAAGTTCACGCTGATTAGTGCCAATCCCTTCAGATTCAAATCCCATAAAGGCTACAGGAATGTATTCAAGATAAAACTGGACATACATGGAAAATACTCGCGCCTGATGTATGCAGTTTTTCTGCCGGACGAGAAAAGCGTGAGCATACTTGGGGTCTTTCCACGAGATCTAAACTATAAAGACTTTGACAGGATTTTTGCTTATATGAGAAAATAGTTTTGTTTTTCTCCCCGTTGGATATAATATCCATGTGGACTTCTTCTACAAATACAGGGACACGCGCTTCCATAACCTGAACCCTATGGCAAAGCTTTTCGCAGGCCTGGCCATAGTGTCTCTAGGCCTCTTGCTGGACTGCGCTCTCTGCCTGCTTGCGCTGTTTGCCCTTGCCTTTGCAATCGCAGCCGAGGCGCGGGTGCTCAGGGGCTGGCTTTTCTATATGAAGATAGCGCTCTGGATATCCCTCTTCATAGTAATCTTCAACTTACTCATGTGGCAGGGAGGAGATACGCTTCTTGTCTCTTTCTGGAGCCTGCGCATCACCCTTGAATCACTGTTATTCGGCCTTATCATGTCCCTGCGCATGGCAGTCATCATAAGCGCATTCGCGATAATGTCGCTCATTATTTCGCCGCGCGAGTCCATGCAGCTCATGCG
>CAYMNU010000003.1:0-6796 GCA_964391885.1 uncultured archaeon
GGGTTACGGGAGGGTCGAGCTGAACCCTGCGCTTGTGGACCAGCTAGGGCACAGGGCAAGGTATGACAAGATTGCTGCCGACCGCGCGAGGGCTGCGCAAAAAATAGCAGAAAATGCTCAACGGCTTGCCAGTGCACAGAGAGCCTCGAGAAAAAAGTAGGTAGATATTTTTCAAGTATTCTGAACGATTGTTCTATATAGAGAACAATAGTTCTATTTGTTGCTTTCTATAAAGGGCTTACTTGCCCAGCTGCCTCGCGGGTGGTTTTACCGATTGGGTAGTGTTTATCAAGCTGTAGACATTAGAAAAGCCGTGAATAAATTTATAAGCCCAGGGTTTCAAATATTATCGAAATGATTTACAGGGTGATTGTTGAGAAGGGAGATGACTTTGGTTATGTAGTCCATTGCCCGGCTATTCCCGGCTGCCATTCCCAGGGCATGACGATAGAGGAAGCGATAAAGAATATTCAAGACGCTATACGGGGTTGCTTGTCTGCAATGGACGAAGAGTTTATGCACCCTGCAGAACGAGTCGGGGCTATGGAAGTAGAAGTCTAGATGGCTGAGATTCCTATCATTTCTGGAAGAGATGCTGTAAAGGTCTTTACAAAGCTGGGCTGGCACATAGAGCGGAGAGCTAAAGGCAGCCATATTATTATGAAAAAACCTGGAATGGCGGCCCTTCTATCAGTCCCAGACCACAAAAGGCTTGACCGCGGAATGCTCAGGTCTTTGATACGCGACGCCTACATATCGGTGGATGATTTTGAAGAAGCCAGAAAAGGGTGATATCCCGATTACACCTGGCCCAGCTGCCTCGCCACGGCCTCGTCCATCCTTTTCAAAAACTCTTCCTGCTTGCCATTGGGTATCTTCGCGCCTGCAGCGACATCGTGACCCCCTCCTTCTCCGCCCAATGGCTTCGCCGCCTCGTTGAGCGCCTCGCCCAGCTTCAATCCCTTTCTCACCAAATCGTAGTTGCCCCTGCCGGATATCTTAAGCTCGCCCTCGTCTGTCAGACCAAACGCGATTATCGGCTTGCCCGTCTTCACCCTCATCGCCCCGTAGCTCATTCCCGCTATGATGCCGACCAGGGTCTCTCTAATCACACCGCTTGCATCGAACCAGTATAAGTGGGGCATCTCCTGTATGCCGTTTTCCTTGACCCAGGAGATGCCTTCGCGAAGCTCCTTGCGGTGTTTTTCCAAAAGGCCTTTTGCCCGGGACCATGCCTCGTCCCTGCCCCCCATACAGACCTCGACGCCCACTTCGCCCTCTTCGTGGCGCCCGCAGGCATTTAAAACAGTCGCAAACTCCTTGGCGTCCCTGAGCTCTGTCTTCTTTTTCTCCTTTGGGAAATCATATACTTCGCCTATCAGCATGTCGGTGACAAGGCTCGGCGCGTTGTGGTCTAACAATAGCATATAGAGGGCGCTGGTGAGCTTGCTCCTCTGGTCGTGGTTAAGGTCTACATAATGCATTAAGTCCCCGCCCACGGGGTCCTTCAGCGGTATCCCAAGCTGCTGGATAAATCGCGAGCAGGCCATATAGTTGCCGGTGAGGCCGGGCAGCATGGGCTCGGAGCAATACTCAAGCATCTTGGGGAGCGGCCTGGACTGGCGGCCAAAAAGTTTTAAATTCCTGTGCGCGTTGACGAGGCCTAGTTTCTCTGCATCCTCAATTATCTTGCGGTTCGCACCCTTCAGACCGCCGTGAAGGTCCTGCATGTCGCCCACGGCGCCGATAATACCTACGGGAGACAAATCCCTGTTCTTTTCATCCATCTCCCTGGCCACAAAATATGCCACACCCGTTGCGGACAGCTCCCTCGTGCCGTTTATGCCGTGGTGGAAGGGATTGACCTGGTTCGGGGTTTCCTTGACCGGGGGATGGTGGTCTATAATGTAAAACTTCTTTGTGATTTCCTTTTCAAGGAGCTCTATCTGCCCTGAGCCCATGTCCACAAAGCATACGGCAGGCGAGTCCAGAGCATTGACTTCCTTTATGTGCTCGCTGTCCATCTGGCGGGTGTTGATGAAGTCGGTGTCTACCCCGGCTCTCTTCAACGCCTTCACCAATATGGCAGTGGATGCGAGCCCGTCGGCGTCGTAATGGCCGACGACCGTAAGCCTCGGCTCGGCTTTGAGTTGGTTGGCTATGTTTTTGCAGTTTTTTAGGAATCCTTCAAAGTCCATTCGGGGGGAATTAGAAGAGAGTCAAAGAAAAGGGAGGCGGCACTAGGCCGCCGTTTTTACCCTTCTTTTCCAAATTACCAAAACCAATGCCGACAATACAATAAAGACGGCCAAATACCAAATAGGGAACTCCGATTGCACTTGGGGCAGAACAGTAAACGGAACAGCTTCGAGAGATGTGTAAACTGTATTGCCGTCTGTATACCTTATCTCAAATTCTATCAGGTATTCCTTTGCATCCGCAGTGCCAGAGACTTTGAAAGGCAGGATTGCTTCACCTTCCATCCCCGGCTTGATTAGGCCGACGCTATCCGACTTTCTGTCATAATCAAAGGGTTGTTCTATCCTTTCAAAAACCCTTATGCTTGTGCCTTCGGCATCTTTCTCCCCTATATTCTTCAGAGAGATAAGCAATTCACCCGATTCCCCCGCAGTTGTGGGTTCTGTTTGTATTGTTGAAACCTCTACTAATGGCACTCTCTTAAGCCGAAAGGTGATGTTAATCTCTTTTTCGTAGTCTTGGCCCATCCCATCCCGATATCGCACTACTGCCGGCATTGAATAGGTTCCGGAAAGTGCTGATTCTGCAACATTTATGTAGAAATCAGCGGATACGCTATCGGAAGGTCCCAGAAGCCCCAGGCTTTGAGAAGACTGAGAAGATGCGGCAAACTCAAAAGGCGCAAGCGGCTCGAAATCAATCCGAAGATTTCGGACTTGTTCTTGGCCTATGTTTTGGAGGCTTATAATAACTTTCACATCCTCATCGCCTTCCCTAAGTTCTGCAGGATCCGTTGAAACCGAAGCCAGTTCTATTTCAGCCCCTCCGCTTATCCATACGCCCATGCTTATGGTTTCCGACTTGTCGATATTGCCCCCGATATAGTTAATGGAAAGCGTGAGATCGTACACGCCGGTAGGGACCGAAGAGTCGACATAGAGGTCATAGTCCAGTTTCATGGACTCCCCTTCCTTGAGACTGGAATCGAATCGCATAGTAGAGCTGCCCAATGGGCGGAATACAGGAGAGGACCCATAATAAGCGGAGGATATGTCAATATCGAAGTCTTTCGCCAGCTGGCTTCCGTGGTTGCTTAAGGTTAGTTCTAGCCGAGATAATGAGCCAGGCTGCAGTGGCTTGGTGTTCGAAGAAAGCTCCGATATGTGCAACTGCCTGTTTTCAACAGAGAGATAGGCATCCTGTTTTATTTCCAGCGTGCGCCCTTCGTATTTGTAGAATATTGCGCTGTTTACCCTCACAATACCCAAGTCGTATACTCCAAGGCCTATCGCAAAAGTTGCGACAGTGCTGGCCCCGGGGGCGATATCGCCAAGGCTAACCGAACCCGGACCCCTTGTATTGGCATATGAAGACTCAGATCTCATAAGGCTGACTCTTACGTCTTCCGCAGTAGAAGTTCCAGTATTCGCAACTGCGACATAATAGAACACAGTAGAGCCCGCACGGGGGCTGTCGTCGCTAAAGCTGTATGATGCCTGAAGCGAGGGTGTCGCCTGCGCACATGCAGCCAGTGCCAGTGCCGCTAGAGCGGCCAGTAACAAAAGCTTTTTCATTTTTTTCTCCTTGTTCTGGATTTTAGTTTTAGGGTAAGCCTCTGGTTTATTGCAAGTAGAGGCGGGACCGCAAGAAAGGCCGCAAGGAAAGATGCGACTATACCGTATATCATCATAGTCCCAAGGTCGGCTAATATCGTAAGCTGGCCGAGCGTCATTGCAGTGAATCCTATTACGCCCACTGCAGTTGTGGTTGCAAGGGGTATGAAAACGCCAGAAAGAGTGGAGCCCATGGCCTTTATTATGTCTTCAACCTCGCTGAACTCCTGTTTGAACCTCGCCGTCATCTGTATGCCGAAGTCTATGCCTATGCCAAGTATCATAGAGGCTGCGGCTGAGAGTATCTGGTTGAAGCCAAGCCCGGTAAAGCCGGCTATCCCAAACGCCCATATCAGGCCGAATACCACCGCAAGCAGGGCTATGATAGTCTTCCTCAGCGACATGAATAAGATGAGCATTATTATGAATATTGCCAGCATGGATACTGCCGTAGTCCGGCCCATATCAGGCCCTATCAGGCTATTGAGGGCCACCCTTATGGCAGGGTCGCCTGACTGGTAGCTATCGACATAACCCGGCTTCCTTTCGCGCATGTCGTTGATTGCATCCTGGACCTCATAAAAAAGGTCGGCAGAAGAAAAGCCCTCTTCAAGGCTTAGGGAAATTAATACTACACTAAGGTCCGGACTAACAAATCTGGATGTGTCAATGCCCTTTTCATTTATCAGGGACTTTACACCCTGCAGGCTTTGGGGGATGCGGCCATCGTTTGCAAGCTCAATCACTGAGGTCAAAGTGCTTGCCGACCTTACATCACCTATCAGTTCCAAGCGCTTTGCCAGAAGACCGGCATACCCAAGGGCTTCAGGTTCCCGTATATCAGTGACTCCAAAGTCCGGCGACCGTGAGTTCAGCTCGATGGCAACCCTCATGCTTTGGGTACCGCCCGGAAATTTGCTGTTTACTAGCTCGAATGCCTGCAGGACCTCTATGTCTTGGGGTATCGCATCCCGATTGTCGCTGGCTTCGAAAGTCAGTGATGCAGCACCTGCCAAACCAAGAAGGAGAAGAAGTAAGACCACAGCTAGGGACGTGAACGGCCTGCGTGCTACAAACTCCCCATATCTCCGTGCCTGTCTTTTTATTATATTTTCTTTCATTCTTGAGGCAAATCCATTGCGGTTTTAACTTCTTCTATGCTGCATAGCTTTCTTTTGAGCTTCTCTTCCTTTTTTGCGCGAATATACAGCTGCGCCTTCCTTACCTCCAGAACATGGACCGGGTTAAAAAACAAGTCTACTATAACCGAATAAAGTATGCCCAGGCCCAAGGTAAAGCCAAGGTTCTGAAGCATGGGCATGACCGCCAGGGTAAGGGCGAAGAATCCGGACATAGTAGTAAGGGATGAGCCTATTATGGGGTAGCCGGCCTTTGGAAGGGCTGAGATTAATGCTTTCTCGTATGATTTCAGCTTTGTATATTCCTCTTCAAAACGCTCTACATAGAATACATCATATTCCACGCTGAGGCCGAGTATTAGGGCGCCAACGCCGGCAGTTGCTATTGAAAGGGGAATATCCAGCCAGGCCATCGTACCATACATCCAAGAAGCTGCAAGTATTATCGGGAATATCGTAAGAGCTCCGCGGGACCTGAATACCAGCAGCAGAAAAAGGCTTATCATCAAAAGCGCCAGGCCAAATGTGAATACTGAATCTTCTTCCAGCAGGGCAATCACAGTTGCCAGTATTTGAGGAGAGCCTGTGATGGATATCTTAACTCCCGGGGGTGGCGAGACTTGTGAAACGCTTCGTTCAAGGCTTCTTGTGAGCTCGTTTATCCGGTCAGGAGAAGTCCCAACATCCACGGAAAGGTACATGGTTGCAGCAGAGTAGTCCTTGCTGAAAAAGCCCCCTAGCTGCGGAAATGCCGAGATAATTGAATTGCTTGAACTTAAGTCTCTTGGCAAGGGCATTTGCCTGAAGACAATAGCAGGTGAGGCTATTCCCGAAACGCCCGCCTCCTCTGAAAAAAGCGAGTCTAAGTCTATAATAGCCTGTATAACCCGAGGGTCTCGGATATCCCTGGCTGCGTTATCAGAAACAAAATCAGGATCTAGGTATATCAATATTATTACTGTGTCAGTGCCGCCGAACTTAGATACTAATCGGTCCCTGTAGGTATAGGCTTCTATGCCCTGCGGCATCTGTGCATTTATGTCGCCCTCAAGACGAAGATTCGGCAGGTTGGAGAACATAAAGGCTGTTATGAGCAAGCCTACGGTTATGAATACCCATGGTTTTTTCACTTGCTGTCTAGCAAGGGACTCCAAACCCTGCTCTATGACACTCATCTATAGTCACACTCCTTTGTTTTTTCAATGAATCTGGATACCCATGCAATCTCTGCATTCGCCATGTAAGTAAACCAATCATACAGAACAAGAGGCCCTGCCTCAGTTCGCTTCTTATATGGCTCCATCACAGAGCCAAGAAAGGCGATGGTGGATTCTATTTTCTCCAGCCTCTTGGAGAATGCAGATATTTTCTCTGCCTTGGTTAAAAGAGAAATATTCACTAGCGCGAGCGTATATGGGGGGGTGGACAAATCAAGAGACGATATCATGTTAAATAAAGAGGATTTAAGCGCTTTCTTTCCTTTGGCGCTTATGGAATAAATGTTTTTTTCGCGTCTAGTGCTAGCGGCTTTCTTGCAGATTAAACCTTTTTTTTCTAAGCTTTTGAGGATGAAGTATATAGAAGAGAAACCCATATCGGTCCAACGCCTCATATGCCTATCACTTATAATTTTCTCAAGCTCGTAACCGCAAGACGGAGCTTCGGCAATAATGCCCAATACTGCGGTTTCCTTCTCTGAGATAGCACCCATGTTCTAGTATTAGAATATCGGCAAGTTTGAAATCAATCCTATAAAAAGGATTTTTTAACATCATCCCCCTAAGAAAGGCATGGGGCTTTTCGGAGGGAAGAAGGATAGGAAGGATCGGCAGGCGCCGTTGGATT
>CAYMNU010000004.1:0-8510 GCA_964391885.1 uncultured archaeon
TGCGAGGCCACAAGCCATGAAAACGGCAAGGCCATCAGATAAAGAATTGCCCCCCTATTGGCGACATATCTTGCCCAGCCCTCTTCTTTCTTGAAAATCCTGAAGCCGTCGTCGAAGAAACCGACTGCGGCGAAACAGGATATGAGGTAAAGGAAGGCATATGCCAAGGGGTTTATCAAGCCAGTTTCCACAGAAATCAGCAATACGATCACGATGGCAGGAAGTACAAGTAGGCCACCGGCTTCGGGAAGCTTAAGCTTTTTTTCCTTGTTTATGTCTACACCCCCTATGCCAAAAGCCAGCATTTTTCCCTTTAGTAGCCGCAGAAAAGCCAAGCCCAAGGCAAGGGACGCCAGCAAGACCGGGAGATAAATAAATTCCACTTTACTTCATTATCTCTCTCAGGAGCACAGTCGCATAAGAGCCCGGAGGGAGACTAAACCTCACCCATAATTTAGACTCTTCGCGATTAAAATCCAAAAGCTCAAAATTCCCGAAGGGTACGAGGCTCTCCCTCATAAGGCCCTCTGTGGACATCTCTGGCATAGCTTTCACGCGGAAATTGCCAAGCACAATACCTTCTTTATCAAGTATTCCGGCGCTTACTTCGTCGGGCTCGGAAGACGAACCCACAAGCGGCAGTTTCTCAGGGATGTTGCCCGATTCTATGTATTCCGAAAGTGCGAGGTTGAAGACATAGCCCTGAAAGGCGTGCACGAACATCCAGCGCAGCTTCTTTGGCAGCTCGCGCATGGCGCCTATGTAGTCACCGGGCTCTAAAGCAAGCCGGTTGAGCATACTCTTTTCATAGCCGAGATAATCCGGGAAGCTTTTGAGTGCCTTTCCAAAGTCCTCGCTTTCCCTTAGCTTTTCCCTCTCTTTTGTTGCTTCCTCGGGCTCATTGCCTGTGTCGCAGAGGTAGGACATCACTGCAGCCCTGAAGTCGCCCTTCAGGATGTGCTTCCCTATTAGATGGTTGCTCATCCGAAGGCCGAAGCGCTGTGTGCCGAAGAAGTTGGGCGCCTTGCCCCCAAGCTCCTCCACTATCTTTTTGACGCGCTCGTCGGCGTTTTCCGGCACCTGCCTTATGAGTATGCTGAAGCGGTTTCCGCTGAGGGTTCCAAGGTTAACCGGCTCCGGCGAGCTGCAAAAGTCTCGGAGCGCCAAATCCTTGATTTTAAGCTTCTCCAGGCGCTCCACCGGCACCTGCCAAATAGACATCCTCTGCGCGCTTATGGATCTGCGGTCCTTTGTACCTGCATATTTTATTCTTTTTTGCGAGACATTGCAGGCTTTTGATATTACCTTAACCGCGCGCATGGTGTCCCAATTATTCTTCTCGAGGGTGAAGTGGATGTAATCGCCTTCTACAGATTCAAATAACTGGCTCCTGCCCAGTTCCAAAATTGTAGCTTCCGGGGTTATCTCTTCAACGAGAAAATCTTCTGGCTTTTTCTTTATGGCCCCGCCTATGCCGGGAGTCTTTGAAAGATATGCCCTTAACCCTACATCCTCACTCATTCGCATTGGGTTTCTTCAGATTGACATAGATGCCGCTTTTCAAACAATCGCTGCAGAAGTGACGCTTGTCACAGTCCATGAGCAGTTCCTCACCAAGCTCGGTCACCTGCTCGATGGTCGCCCTGACAAAGCTGCTTCCCTTACCAAGTGCTTTGCCGCAGTTTGAGCAGCATTCCTTTACCTCTATCAGGCTCTCGGGCATTTGGGCCATTTCCGCATAACTTAAGGACTGCATCTTAAAAAACCTTTGCTTACTTAAACGTGGAAAAGGATAAAAAAGAAGGAAAAAGAGCTTAAAAGCAGGGGCTATGCTGTTGCCTTTTTCCGGTGACAATTTTTCTTTAAGGCTTAAATGGTTTTAGGCTTGCGGCTGCCATATGTCTAAGAGAGGGGTCCTGCCATCTTCCTCCCCTTTAGAGCGTAGATGCTCGCTTGTGTTGGGTCGCCGGAGGGGAATACTACATCACCCTGTATCCCCAGCATATACTCACCCGAGACCTCGAATTTCTTTGAGAGGTACTCCTCAATTTCCTTAATGTTTGTATGCCTGATGTTTGCCGCGGTATAACCGCCTCCTTCCATCATCTTTTTGAAATACTCTGATTCCGGGTTCAGCATCAAAATGACTATCTTGCCGCCTTCTTTCAAGACTCTGGCGGCTTCGTCGATCGCCAGCTTATAATCCTCGGCGAACTCAAGCGATGCTATGAAGAACACGCCGTCAAAGCATGAATCCTGGAAGGGCAGGCTCTCGGCTTTGCCTGGTGTGAAGACATCCCGGTTCTGCGACCTTGCCAGCTGGAGCATATCAGCGGAGGGGTCTATTCCCACAATATTCATATCCGACAGCTCTTTCTCAAAGATGCCCGGGCCGCAGCCGATATCAAGCACGGTTTTGCAGCCTTTCAGCCACTCTTTGACATAAGCGGCTTCGGCCTTGAGTATCATTTGCCCGAGCGCACTATTGTAAAACTCAAGATATCTCGCCATTTTGTTTCCCCTAAGTGCCTTCTCCCAAACGCCCGTGACCTCTTCCGACGGGCTCTCAAGGGCGTAGGGGTAGGTCTCGCAATGCGAAAGCCTTAGCTCTTTCTCCAGCGACTCTTTTAGCGTTGGAGGATTCCCTTTGTTTGACAAGCTCACCCAAATGCTGTCCTCGGGCCCCACAAATACAGAAACCCAGATTCCGCCTATGACGAAGCCCGTCGGCCTGCCAGTGTCGCCGTATCCCTTTTTGACCGAAAGGATATTTTCTATACTAAACTTGCCAATCCGCTGAAAGAACTCCGCCTTGTCCAGGGAAGAGGAATATACGTCAGTCATCTTATGGAATTTAGTTTGTGTGGCATTAAAAACCAAGGGGGTCTGGTGATTTTTTTGCTAATAAAAAGTCACTACTCCACAAAGGTTTTTGAACCAGTAGTGATAATAATAAGCACTAGCGATTATTGTAGTCACAAACGATATCATGGACGAACTGGAGAAAATCAGGAAAAAGAAGATGAAAGAACTACAGGAAAGATTCGATGGGAAAAAAATGGAAACGGAGATTGAAGTCGGGGACGGGGATTTTGATGAGAAGGTGCTCGGGCAGTCAAAGAAGGTCCCTGTGGTTGTTGACTTTTGGGCTTCCTGGTGTGCCCCCTGCCTGATGCTCGGTCCCACATTGGAAAAACTCGCAAAAGAGTACAACGGCAGGTTCATACTGGCAAAATTGAATGTTGACAATAGTCCTGCAATAAGCCAGAGATATGGGATTATGAGCATACCCTGCGTGAAGATGTTTAAAGGCGGCGAACTGGCCGACGAGTTCATCGGTGTGATGCCGGAGGGCGCGGTTAGGCAGTGGCTGGATAAGAATCTTAATGGCTGATATGGATGTAAAGAAGATTACGATTTTGCCGGGATACCACAAAAGCGGGGACAAGGAAAGTTATGAGCGTTTGGACATCCTTAAAGGCCAAAAAATCGGGATAGTGGGCCCGACAGGATCCGGGAAGAGCCAGCTTCTTTACGACATCGAGAAACTTGCCCAGGGGGACACAAAAACTTCGCGCACTATTCTGATAAATGGCAAGAAGTCGGTAAAAGGCTTCAAAAGCGATCCGAGAAAGAAGATAATAGGCTACCTCACCCAGCACATGAACTTCATGACAGATATGGGTGTGCATAAATTCCTAAGGACGCATATTGAGACAAGAGGAAAACACAGGACGCATGAGGAGACTGAAAGGCTTATTGACAAGGTAATCGACAGCGCTAATAGCATAACCGGCGAAAAAATTGCAAAAACTACAAACCTTTTGATTCTATCCGGCGGCCAGTCAAGAGCATTGATGGTCGCGGATCTTGCTTATATCAGCGAGTCACCCATCATTCTGATAGACGAGATTGAAAACGCAGGCATAAAAGTGAAGGCTGCGCTGGACTTGCTCATAAAGAAAGGCAAGATAATCTTCCTCGTGACCCACGACCCCATACTTGCGCTGGACACCGATAAACGATTTGTCATGAAAGAGGGCGGGATTAAGCATATTCTCTACACTAGCATAAAAGAGAAGGGAATCGCAAACTACCTCTCATGGATAAATGAATATATGCTGGAAACAAGAGAGGAAATCAGGGAAGGCAAGCAGGTTGAGGAGCTTAAGCTTATATGCACGCCTAACAAGTAACTTAAGACAGTAAAATGAAAATCGCAATTTTTGGTGGGACTCCCGGAAGCGGAAAAACCAGCATAATCAAGTTTGTTATACAAGAACTAAAGGATTTGGATATCCATTATGTGAAATTTGATGTCTTGGATTCGGATGATGATGTCCTGATAAAGGAGAAGTTCCATATAGGGACCGAAAAAAAGATTGCGGGAGACATCTGCCCAGACCATTATGCTGCGCTGGAGATACCCAGGATTGTCGCGGAGCAAAAAAATAAGGACTTGCTTATTATAGAAACAGCAGGGCTCTGTTTGAGATGCTCCCCCTACATAAAGGAGGGCATTGCCATCAATGTCTTAAACATCTTGGCCGGGAAACCGTCCGGATACGGTCCGTTGCTAAGGGATGCAGACGTAATCGCCACGTCAAAGGGCGACCTCATATCACAAGCTGAAAGGGAAATCTTCCGGGACGGGCTCCTGAAGGTGAATTCCACCGCCACAATAATAGACTCAAATGGCCTTACTGGTGAAGGTGCCACGGATTTGGCGGAAGAGATAATGAATGCACCGGAAGCAAAGGGGAAACTCATATTAAAAAACTCCATGCCCTCCGCCATATGTGGATACTGCTATGGGAACAAGGTCTTGGATTCTGAGGAAACCCTAAAAAGGTATAATCTAGGGAAAGAGCTAAAAGCGAGGCTGCCGAATCGCAATTGCGGCAAGTGCGGGTTTAAGTCATGCAATGAGTTCATAAGGTCAGTATTGGACAACACGGCAAAGGAGAGGCAATGCCCCTACATAAAAAAGGTGGTATGATGCCAAGAATCGACCCGAATAAGTGTGTTGGGTGCGGGAATTGCACGGAGGTGTGCCCCTTCGGAGTCTTGGAGATTGAAAACGGCAAAGCCGTGGTGAAACACCCAGAGAACTGCAGAAGATGCGGGGCATGCGTATCTGCCTGCCCGAACCATGCAATCGATATTGGAGACTAAAATGGATGCAAAAATCAAAAGCCTCATTGAAGAATACAAGGATTATGCAAAAGAAAACGGCTTTGGATTAAACCCTAACCAAAAGATGCTTGAGGGTGTGATCCGGGGTCTGCTTGAAAATGAAAAGAAGTTTGGGAAGAGATATTGCCCTTGTAGGGTGGAGCACAATGACAAGACAGTATGTCCATGTGTTTACCATAAAGATGAAATAAAAGAGCAGGGTCACTGCCACTGCTTTTTATTCACGAGCAAAGAAGGCTGATATGGACAAATACGAGATAAAGGGGATAAAGAAGCTGCGAAGCCTCACGAGGACCAAGATAAGGCTCGCCGAAGAGGCCGGAACTGTGAGGACCATATCCGAGCCTCTCCCCCTCGTCAAATTCCTTTCGAATAGAGAGATAAGGACTATCAAGGAAGCCAAAGACTATCGCGAAGAGTTAGGCAGTGATTATAACAATGCCAAAAAAGCTGCAAAGGACGTCCTAGAAATGATGGATATAATCGAGGGCGTGAAGTACGGATTTGAGCCGAAAGAGTTGATGATGAATCTTAGCTTCGAAGATTTGAAGAAAATCGAGCGCAAAGCGTCAGACGATTTAGAGAAAGTGACCCTGCTTATGATGGGCGGGAATGTGCAGAAAGGCCCCACGCTATTTATCGGGAAAAATACCCCAAGGGGTGCGCGTTTTCTAAGTGGGGTCCCAACCAGCGTTGCAGGATTCCTGGATTTTGCCTTCCACTCCGATTATTTTTGGGATGGGGCAAGATTGAAGAACATAAGGGTTATAATGGGTCACCAGACCCTCATACTAGATGCTATCTGCTTCGCTCTCGGTGAGTTCGGTGCCGAGGGTATCTGTGTTGTGCCCTGGGAAGTACCAAAAGGGAACTTAATAACGGACTCTTCTAAAAAGAGGATAACAAAGGAGCCATAAATAAATGAAAATCCTGGTTTTTGTCTCTTCGAACTGTCCGCATTGTCCTAAGGCAGAGCGTGCAGTTCAGAGAATCGTGCCAGACTATTACGAAAACGGGTTAATATATAAGAAAGTGAGGGTAAAAACACCCGAAGGCAAGGAATTGTCCTCAAGATACGGCATAAGGGCCTTGCCCACTATATTGTTCCTTGATGAAAACGGGAAAGAGAGGGGGAGGAAAACGGGCACTCCCGATGAAGATGTCCTTAGAAACGATATCGAGAAAATGCTCGGGCTGAAAAAATCTTTTTTCAGCAGGCTTTTTGGAGGCAAGGATGGATCCTGACGGGTTTTTAGACAAGAACAATATAATTGCAGTCATCGGCGTCTCGCCCAATCCCAATAAGTGGGGCTCAAGGATATTCCAAACGCTAAAATCGCGTGGCTTCGATGTTTATCCGGTAAACCCGAAACATAAGAGGATAGGTGATGACATATGCTATCCTGATTTAAAATCACTGCCTGAAAGACCTGATGTGGTGATAACTGCCGTTCCTCCAAAAGTCACAGAGAATATCGCAATTGAATGCAAGAAAGCGAGAATAGATAAAATCTGGATGCAACCTGGTTCTGACTCGGAAAAGGTTATAGAATTCTGTAAAAGAAGTAATATTACAGCAGTATACAATGCATGCTTTGTCGTTGATGGCCTAAATGGGGGCCAAGCCGCCAGAAATGTTACCTTTGCATGCAAGAAGATAACACATGAAGAGCTGGTCAGATGCTCGTTCGATTTGAACAAGACGGAATATAACGTATTAGTCTTCCTGTTGAAAAGAGGACGGGAAATAATGATATCTGGGATAGCCGATGGCATGGACTTAGAAAGAACGACTGTCCAAAAGGCCATGAAACGCCTTCTCAAAAAACAACTTATCAAAAGATTCCGAAGAAACCTGCCCAAAGGGGGTTACATCTATCTGTATAACGTATCCAAAAGAGATGAGATTAAGGCAAGAATGAAAGAGGCAGTCCATGGTTGGTATAATCGGATTAATAGGGAGATAGATAAGTTATAAATTTATTTATATGCCTTTCATCTACACCAACTGCGACAAAAGTAATGAGGATGCGTATTAGTTCCCTTAATATATTCTTTCTCATCACAAGGTGAACATGCCCAACAGCGCCGCTAATTTGTCAATAAAGGACACCAATAGTATGCGCATGAGAATTTCTATTCCAACTATATCCCCCGCTCCTAATTTAAGATTTTATCGCCCTGAGTTTTGATTCTATACTCATTGCTTTGTCTCTCCTTTCGTCTACCTTTAGTGTGGTCACGACCCGCTCAGCGCCCGCTTTGAATACTGACTCATGCGCGCGCTTGACGGCCTCAAGGAGACTATCTATGTTGTCTGCTTCAAGTATTGTCCCCATGGCACTTAGTTCTACTCGCATACCGCTCAATTTCAACTCTTTAACTGCCTCTTTGACATACCTGCTCACGCTGGGCCCCACTCCCAGGGGCACAATGCTCAATTCCGCTATGATTTTCCCTTCCTTTGCCATCTTATTATGTCTTGATGACTATCTTATCCACTATATCAAGAAAACCGCGAGAGGTTTTTGAATCCTGTACTAAAAAAGGCAAGCTAGCGTCTCCGGAAGAAGCGATTCCTTCGCTTAGACCAATAGAACCAAGAAAGTCTATTTTGGCTGAGCGCGCAAATTCCTCCGCCCTTCCCGAGCCAAAGACCCCCCCTGACATATTCTCTATCAAGCCTAAAACAGGCACATTTGTTTTTTTAAGGAAGTCAAAAGTTCGTGAAACATCTTCAACAGAGGCTTTTTGGGGCGCTGAAACCAAAATAGCTCTCGAGCCGGAAAGCATAATGCTTGCGCTCATGAGCTCATCGCCGGTCCCTGGGGGACAATCCACGATAAAATAATCTAGTTGTCCCCAAAAAGTATCTTTGATTAATTGTCCTATGGCCTTATGTTTCATCGGCCCTCTCCATGCAACTGCATTACCTTCGTTGGAAAGGCAGGACATGGAGATCATCTTCAGGCCGTAGATGTTCTGCAATGGCAAAAGAGCCTCACCCTCTGACATTATTGCAAGTTTGTTCATTCCGAGCATCCCGGCTGCGTTGGGGCCGTGGATATCTATGTCCAAAAGGCCTGTCTTATATCCTAATCTTGACAAGGCAAAAGCCAGATTTATTGCGATAGTAGTCTTTCCGACCCCGCCCTTGCCACCTGTGATAAGTATGCTACTTTTTATTTCCGGCAAGCCTTTTTGCTCCATTATACACTTCTTCGACGTGCATGACAACCGCGCCTTTCCTCGCAAGGTGGGGCTTGCACCAGCTCTTAACCTGCTCATGATACTCGTCGTCGGTATGGTACTCG
>CAYMNU010000005.1:0-14122 GCA_964391885.1 uncultured archaeon
AGCTTTATAGCCTCTAGGAGAGGCCAGCACTTGTCGTTGAGGGATTCCCAGATTCCTCCGAGTTCCATGGTAAAATTAAAGGAGGGGGTTAAAAAATGAAGTGGGCCCATCGAGGCTACGCAAAGAATAATGAGATGGGACCGCCGAGACACGAGCTTGCATCAGCCTTAGGTTAATGGCAATCTGTGCACAGGTTCGGCGGAGCCGAACCTAGTGTTTGAACTCGGGTACTTTGGAAGAGTTCAAATCGGGAAGCTTTGGGTGCGGTCCCACATTTAGCTTGAAGGATGAGTGGGACCGCCGAGACGACAATGTTAAAGCATTGTTGGGTATATGGTCATTGTCGGAAGCGGGCCCACTGCGAATAAAGCTATAAAAAGTTAAGTGGGACCGCCGAGATTTGAACTCGGGTCACAGACTCCCAAAGCCTGAAGGATAAACCTGGCTACCCTACGGTCCCAAAACAGTCCCCGGTCTTCAGTCTCCGGTCTTGGATAGAAGGTTATTTTGTTTGTGCAGAAATAAAAGCTGTCAGAATGGCGAGTTTATAAGTATAAGTCTGTTTAGAGCTAAGAAAAAAGAAAACGGGTGGGCTGGCACTACCCTATTCCTTGGGTTTTCGCGCTTTCTCCTCTTTCTTCTCCTTCACCCTCTCGTAGACAAGAAAGTCCGGCTGCTTCTCCTCGGACTTGTAGCCGTTTGAGAAAACCACATACTTCTGCCCTTCCACGTCGAGGTTGAAATAAGGCTTCCCCTCGGATGACGTGTTCTGCCACAATGCCCCTACTTTTTCCAAATTCGATTCCATTTTGCTTGTTTTTTATTTTAGCGGGGCGGATACATCATAGGAATAGTAAGGTATATTAGTAATAGGCAGGACTAATAGTTTGGGCCTGGAAATCTTATTGCCGTAGAATAATAACATCAGCTGGAGAATGTCTTCTCGACCTCTGAGATCTCATCCTTGTTGGTTAGTACAAGAACCTTGTCGCCCGAGTTTATAATCGTCTCCCCGTATGCAGCTTCCCTGCCTGTTGCAGGGCGGATTACAGAGATGACCTGAGAGTTCTTTGGCAGCTTGATTTTTGAGACTTTTTTGCCTATTACCTTTGAGCCTTCGTTTATTGCGAACTCTATCATCTCGGTTTCGCCGTCATCAAGCATCGCGAAGCCGACGACGTCCGAGTCGTTGACCATCTCTTCAATCTCTGTGGCTATAGTGAGTTCTGGGTATATGACTGCATCTATGCCCAGCTTTTTGAAAATGGCCTCACTGTACTCTATGTGTGTGATCCTGCAAAGGGCCCTTTTGACCCCGAGCTGCTTGGCAAGGATTGAGATTAATATGTTTGAGTCGTCGCTACCAGTCATAGCTAACAGGACGTCTGCCTCCTCGACGCCAGCCTCCTGCAGGACTTTTATCTCTTTCGCGTCGCCCCGTATCACTGTCGCGTCCAGCTTGTCGGTTATTTCCTCGGCGCGCTCCTTGGTCGCTTCTATAACGACAACGTCGTTGCCCTTCTTGGTCAGAAACTGGGCAGTGTAGAAACCTAATATGCCGGCCCCGGCGACGATTATGTACATCTTATTCGTCTATTAGATAATCATCTAAGAAAAACAGTCCCTTGCTCTCTTCTGTTTTTTCGTATTGTTCTTCGCGCTTCGGATGGTCGTGGCCGGCTTTTTTCTTCTCTGCCAGGTATTTCAAATGCTTCTCCTTTTCCCTTAAGAACTTTTTATGGTCGAATTTGTGCTGTGCAGCCAGCAGGGATGCCTGTTGCCCGCCCAAGAAATGGGGAAGTATCACATAGCTGGCGCCCAGGCCATAGAGCTTCATCGCCTCTTCAATGCTGTAGGCCACGGACATTATCACCATGCCCGGGTTAGCCCGCTTCGCCCTGCCTACCAGGACTATGTTGGGCTCAACATCGGGTATGGTTGACACCAGCATCTTGACCTTTTCCAAGCCTAGCTCGTCTAAAAACTCCAGGTCTGCAGCGTCCCCATAACGCGTGTTTATTCCGCGCGAAGACAGCTCTGCTATTATTGCCGGGTCGGCCTCTACAACAAGGAACTTTGCCCCCATCTCCATAAAGCTTTTGAGGAAGTCCTGGCCTACGCGATGACAGCCGAAAAGTACTATGTCATAGTCTTGGTCAATGTCGGGGCGCTGCTCCCTAAGCTTCTTCTTTTCAAATATAGAGAGGTATCTAGAGAGATGGGAATAAATCTTATCAGAATAGTATATCATATATGTGGATGAGGCTATGGTTATCAGCCCGACCATGGTCACAAGAGTGCGGATGTCTGGGGGCAAATGCCCCTGCTCCACGCCCAAGGCTACCAATATCAGCGAGAACTCGCTTATCTGGGCGACGGTGAGCCCGGCCATGAACCCGGTCTTCTTGTCATAGCCCATCGCACCCATCAGCGTCATCACGATTAGCGGATTTCCTATGAGTACGAATGCTGAAAATATTATTATCGGGACTGCAAACTGGCTGATGTCGCCAACCTGCATCTGCAGGCCGAGGAGAAGGAAAAACATCATGATGAAGAAGTCCCTGAGAGGCTTCATCTTGGAGCCTATCTCATAGTGATAGGGTGAGACGGAAAGGGATATGCCCGCTATAAGCGCCCCTATCTCCAGTGAAAGACCAAGCTCCATAAAAAGGCTGGCCAGGCCGAGGCCCCAGGCTATAGAAAATAAGAAGAGAAACTCCTGGCTCTGGGCGAAGAAGTGCGTGGCTTTCGGAAGTATGAAAAGACTGAAAAAGGCGACTGCTGCTATGATACCTCCGCTGAGCAGAAGCCCTTCGGTGCTGACCGACTCGCCGGCGCCGCCGGAGAGATAGGGTATTGCCACTAAGAATATTATGGCAACGACATCCTGGACCAAGAGGAAGCCTATTGATATCCGCCCGTAAAGCTTTTGGAGGGCATGCTTGTCTGAGAGCAGCTTCATTATTATTATCGTGCTGCTGAAGGTCAGGGCGACTGAGATGTAAAGCGCATGCTCAAGGGCAAACCCTAATGCCATTGAAATAAGCAGCCCTACGCCCGATGTGAAGATTATCTGGCCCAATCCGGTTACAAGAGAGACCTTGCCCACTTCGCGTATTACCTTCGGGCTGAGGCTGAGGCCGACAATGAAAAGCAACAATGCTATGCCTATCTTAGAGAACACCTCGAGCGTCTCGATAGAGCCGAAGATTTCAAGCGAGAGAAGGCCCACAATCAGGCCGGTCGCTATGTGGCCGATAATCAAAGGCTGCTTCAGCAGGCGCATAAGTACCGCCATGACCGCGGCGATTACCAGTATTATGCTGATTTCACTGAATACTTCAATCATTCTATCTTGGCTTCAATAGTTTTGGGTGTTTTCGGTTAGGGGGGTAAAATTACAAAACGTCCTTTAAAAGCCTCAGTGCCTCTTTGTTATGTACAGCCCGAGTGCGAAAAGAGGTATGAATTCCAGCCTTCCGAAGAGCATTGTGGCTATCAAGACCGCCTTTACCGGGGCCTGGAGTTCCCATCCGGGGATAGGGGATATGCCGCAGCCGCCCTGGGCGCTTGTGACTATGAATAAGGAATCAAGAGCCCCATAGTCAAAGGCGGTCATGAAGAGCGAGGCGGCGATTATCGCGGTGCAATAGATGAATGCGTATACAGCCACGCTGCTAATCTCGTCGTTGTTCACCGTCCTCCCCTCATGCCTGAAATGGCTCACCGAGCCACGGGGAGATATTTGCTGTTCCACCTTCCAGTAGACATATTTGAAAAGAAGCAGCACCCTGCGCGCTTTTAAGCCGCCTGCGGTGCTTGCCGAAGACCCCCCTATCAAAATCATAATGAGCAGAATTGCCCTTATAAAATCCCCGGCGCCTGCTGTAAGGTAGGGGGTTATCTCAAAGCCCCCGGTCGTGCCTGCTGATAGGGCTTCATAACCCATGGGGCCGGGGTTTGCTCCGTTGAGCAAGAAATAGAGAGATACTGCAGCTATGCCCAGTACAAGAATGCCAAGGAAAAATCGCGTTTCGCTGTCCCTGAAATAGTTCAGGAGCTTCCTGTTCTTTATCACGCGGTAATGTATGACGAAACTCAGGGCGCCGGCTATCATCAAAACACCCATTATGGTAACCATAAAGGGAAACGCATCAGGGAAGTTGGCGCTGTAGTAATTCCACCCGTCAGGGCGTATGTCCATGCCCGTGGTGGATATGGCGTTCATGGACATGCTGAAAGAGTCAAACAGCGGAAGGCCAATAAGAGCAAGAAGGGATATGCCTAGAACGGTCCACATGCTATATATCTTAAAGACCTCCTGGGCAGAATTCAAAAAGCCCGGCCTCATGTGGCCAAAGTCCTCGCCCAGCACCATCTTTGAGAGTGATTCGGACTGGGCCAATGTATAAAAGGCGAATACCGTTATGCCGAAGCCCCCGAACCATGAGAGCATGGCCCGCCAGAAGATGACGCTGTGCGGGGCCGTGCCGAGGCCCTGTATATTGGTGAGCCCCGCCGTGGATATGGCAGACACCGACTCGAAATAGCCGTCGAGCGGGTCCATCTCGGCAACGAAGATAAACGGGTATGCACCCACTATGGAAAAGGTTATCCATATCACTGCTAGAGTCACTATTGTCATACCCGAAAAGGGTTTTTTGCCCTTGTTGAATACCTTCTGGAAGAAAAAGGACGGGCCGGACGTTATGAGAATCATAGGCAGATAAACCCACCAGTTGCCTTCCCCATAGGCCAGGGAGATGAGCATGGGTATGAGCATTATTACCCCCATCCAGAAGGTGAGTATCGAGACGTCTCTCGTCATGAGCTTAGTTTCCGATATCTTCCGAGGATAATAGAACATAGAGATATTAATGGCGATGATTAGAAAAACTATTTGAGAACACAGGAGGGGCAATCACCGGAGAAAACAAGCGCCAGCCAGGCTATAAATAGGGCCGAGGTGATGAGGACAAGGATTATTGTTAATTGTTTTTGGTTCATGGCAAAAGAGGGTGGTTGTTTTAGGTTTCAAGTCCTGTTCTGGATAAGCTATAGCTTTTCCAAAGAAAAACTCGTTTTAATACACCTATATGCAAATATATAATACTATGGAATGTAAGTACTTAACATATAATCCAACGCTGGAGTCCGTCCTCATGGTGGAGAAGGTGATTAAGGAGCACAGCCAAGAGTATGGGAAGTACCAGCTTTGGAAGATGCTTCCCAGGAAGATGATGTACCAGACCTACCAGACTATTCTTGACTACTTGCAGGAATCCGGGAAGATAATGGTTGATAAAAAAGACGGAATTGTATTTTGGACTTACGACCCGGAAGGAATCAAGAAGCTGATAGAATCCGGACTGATACTTAGATGAAACAGGTATATGTGACCTTCGGCGACAAGAAGGTCGAAAAGGCATTTGAAGAGCTAAAGGAAGGCAAATATGAAAGCAAACAGCTTTTCGTTTTCATAGAACGCGCTATATCTGATCTTAAGAAGGATCCAAATTGCGGAATTAAGTTGCCAAAGAAGCTTTGGCCGAAAACTTATGCAAAATACAATATCAACAACCTCATGAAGTATGACCTGCCAAACGGTTGGAGGCTGATTTACACTATTAAGACCAATGAGGTCATGATATTGAATGTAATCTTAGAGTGGTTCGACCACAAAGAGTATGAGAGAAGGTTCGGTTACTAGTTCTGTCTGCAGTCCCCGGTCTCGTCTTATGTATGCTTAGCAAGTCCTCAGTCTTTGGCAGAGGAAGCTCTGTTGTGAACTCGGCTTCCTTAAGCTTAGCTGCGCGGGGGAGGGTCAGGAAGAACTTGAACACGAGGCTCGCTTGTGAGCCTGTGCACAGGTTCACCTTTGGTGAACCTCGTGACTGGGGCACGAAGTTGGCGAAGCCAACTTGTGCGCAGGTTCGCGAATGCGAACCTCGCGAGGGGGAACCCCCTCTGCGGTTTAGAGTGAACGCCGAGGTTGGGACGGCAAGGTGGACACCTCCTCCAAGAATATGACCTTGCCGGACCCTCGGCGTCCAGCTAATGCTAGACAATGTAAGGACGCCGAGGTTGGGACGGCAAGGTGGATGCACGCTTTGGGCGTATGACCTTGACGTCAACCTCGGCGCCTGAGCTAAAGCTAAGATAAGTAAAGGCGCCGAGGTTGGGATTTGAACCCAAACGGGCCGAAGCCCACTAGATCTCAAGTCTAGCGCGTTAGCCAGATTCCGCCACCTCGGCAGGATTACAAGCCTAGTACTCCCTGCCGAGGGTTCCGAGCAATAATGTTCGGACATCGCGAGGTTGACCTCGGCGACTGCAGCCTCAGCAGAAAAACTTGGCGAGATTTTAGAAGTAGAATTAAAAAAAGAAAGAAAAAAGAGAAAAATGAAAAGGCCGCCTATTGTGGCGGCTGTGCTTCTGCAGGTACTTGTGCAGGCGGTGCTGGCGGAGCAGGTTGTGCTGCAGTTTGCGTTTTCCCGCCCTTCATCATCTTCATCGCGGCAAGAGCACCTACGACAAGGACTATGATTATCAGAAGGATAATCACCATGTTCATGTCGAGGCCGGAATCCTGGGAAGGTGCTGCCGGAGTCCCGGGCGGGGCTGCAGACGACCCATCATCGGGGCAGTCAGTCTCCCAAGGCCTTATGCACTCACCCAAAGGCTCGCACCAGACATAGCCTGCGCTCGGTATGCAACCATGCTCGTCGCGGTCGCCTCCGAGAACAGGCGAGTCAGGAACGCACCTGCCGCAGCATGCAGCTATGCAGGGGTCACCTGGGTCCGCGCCGGGGCAGCAGGACAAACACTCGCTCATGTCGCAGACAAAGTCATCCGGACAGTCCTCATCACCCATGCAAGCTACATAGGGAGGTCTTGGAGGTAGGGGGGCATCGGCATCGCCCGAGTCGCCTGCGTCATCGGTATCATCAGCGTCGTCTGCATCAGCGTCATCATCCGCGTCGTCGGCATCTGTGTCGTCGGCGTCGTCTGCATCTGAATCGTCTGCATCATCGGCACCCGCATCGCCGGCGTCATCATCCTCATCATCACCTAAAACCTCAATGCCACATATGTCCGCATCAACACATACGCAGTCACCGGTTTCCGGGTCGCATGCACGGCCGATGTCGCATTGGATCATGCAGCAGGGGTCCAACCTCTGGCAGCTTGTCCACAAGCCGTCGCATTCGCAGGCGTCAAAATCAGACTGGCATCCAATAATACAAGTTAGTTCACTCATATCACATTGGTTTTCGCAAATCGGCCTCTGTATGAGGGATTTTGTGGAACAAACATTCCTGCAAGAGGTCTTTTGCCGCTCGCATGCCGACTCGCATGAGTCGTATGACTCATCACAGGCATCGCAATCACCCTCCACACAGATAGTGCTAGGATTGCAAGTCTTTGTGCCCGGGCAGCCGTCATTAGTCATGCATGCCCCTACAGTGAGGTTGGCAAGAGTCCTGCAGTTGCAGGGAATTTCAATGGGTCCCGGCAGCTGAAGATCAGGATCAAAATAAAAGCCCGGGGGCGGGGGCGTCAGCGCAGACACGGTCGTCAACATCAAAAAACAAAGCAGTGTTCCGAGAATTGTAGCGGTTTTCATTTTCTTCATAAGGGAATACCTAATAAATTAAGGGCTTTGCAAATAAAAGTGCGGCAATAAACTGCTTTGTTTTTATCAGGGCTCATATAAGTATATGCGGAGGATATCCTACTAAAAATGGAGGACATTGTAAGAAAGGCGCTGCTAATGGGCGCAGGAATAGGAATGATTGCTGAAGAAAAGATAGACGCATATCTTGAGAAGCTCGAGGCCATGGGCATCCTGGACAAGAAGGAAGCCAGGAAGCTTGCAAACGACGCATTGGCCGACAAGAAAAAGCAGGCCAAGAAATTCGAGCGGCAGATTGACCAGCGCGTTGATGAGCTGCTGAAGGGCGCAGGGATGGTAAGGAAGAGTGACTATGATAAGCTTGAGAAAAAGGTTGACAAGCTGAAAGAGCAGCTAGGTGCCCTAAGCAAGAAAAAGGCAAGCCAGCCCGTGAAGAAAGCGAAGAAACCGCCAGCCAAAAAGGCAGGCAAGCCTAGAAAAAAGCCCAAAAAATAAGGGAATTCTTATATGGTTCTAAACAGGCAGCGGGGGGATTTGAAGCGCTTGGGTGACATCACCAACGTATTTATGAAGTACCAGTTCGGGCCATGGATAGACGGCGCGTCAAAAGAGCACCCCTTGCTGAAGCTGTTTAAAAAGATGGGCAGTTATCGGGAGAGTAAGAACCTGCATTTGAGCAAAGCGGTCAGGCTCAGGAAAACCTTTGAGGAGCTTGGGCCTATATTCATCAAGTTCGGGCAGATGATGAGCAGCCGGGCCGATTTATTTGACAAGGAATATATTGAGGAGCTTTCCAAGCTTCAGGATGATGCGCCCCCGTTCCCATGGGCACAAGCTGAGGAGATACTAAAGGGGAAGCTTAAAAAAGAGATTTATGGTACGTGTTTAGCTCAGCCGCAGCATAGCAGCGGCTTGAGAACCCTGTAAGGGTTCTGGCCGAGCTGCTTGCAGGTGGCCAGAACGCTCATAATCGTCTCGTGGACCTCCGCTCCGAATGCGTTCCTCAGCGTCCCGATGATCTTGCGTATGACCACGTTCTCGCGCAGCGCCCTTTCGGCGATGTTGTTCGTCGGCTCCACGCCAGGGTGCAGGACGAACGTGAAGAGACTTGCACTCGCTGTGCGCATCTTCTTCACGAAAACGCCTACCCTGCCGCGACGTTTGGCCGTGAGCAGCCAATCGAGATGAGCCTTTGCCTTATCGTGAATCATCCGCCTTATGTGAGGCGGGGGATCCTTGCCAAGAGCTTCATTAACGTCTTCATACAGCTTGAGCACCTCAAGGTAGAGGCATTTAGCAACGGAGCTCTTCTCAGCGAGCTCCTTGAGTTCCCTTAGGAGGTGCGCCCAGCACCTCTGGCGCTTGTTTGAGTAAGTAGCGTAGCTCCGGTGCCCGTCGCTGATTATCACTCCGTCGTACTTTCTCCCGAGAATCTCGCGCACCACTTTCACTCCGCGGCTCTTGCGGAGCGCGAATACAGTCGCATCAGTCGTGACGAAGACCCAGAGCCACCACTGCTTCCCGTCCACCTTGAATCCTGTCTCGTCGATGTAGACATATGCGCTTTCTCGCAACGACCCGACCATCTCCCGGTAAGTCGGCTTCAAATGCCCTGCCACGCTCCTCGTGGTATTCCAGACAGTCGCAGGCACCACGCCGAGCCTGAAGTCCCTGATGAGCGACTCGACAGTCTTTCTGTGCGGCAGCCGCAACCCGTATTTCATGAGAGCAATCTTTATCTGTGCGTTCGCGCCCAGCCTGCCGGACTTCGGCTTGTCCGGGTGGTTGGATACACTTGCCGACCCGCACGCCTTACAGCGGTAGTGGAGCGTCTCGTAGCAGATTGCCTCGACGGGCTGCGGCTCGGGAATCTCCTCGACAATCGAGCGCTCGACTTTGACCGGCTTCCCCAGCTTGGCTGCACAGTGCGGGCAGGTCTCCAGCTCTGCGCGTTCAGTACGGTCAGGAATCGGTTGAGGTCTCGTGCATCCCTTGAAGCCTGACGGCCGTCCAAGCTTGCCGTGCTTGGGCGGGCGCTTCTTCGCCTTGACACGCTCGTCGCGACTGGGCGGAGTATGAGGATTCTCATGCTTTCGTAGCCGACGCTTTAGCTCAGTGTTCTCAGTTTCCAGTTTCTCGACTTTTTTGACGAGTTTCGCGATTTTCGCCAAAGCCTGTTTTAGCTGGCTTTGGACGTCCTCCAGTTGGGTTGGCATGCTAAAATAATGCCGCAGTAGCGGCATTCTTTTCGGTTTTCGGGCGATTTTAGCCCGATTTAGCTAAACACATACGATTTATGAGGTATTTGAATCTATTGAGAAAGAGCCTATCGCCTCCGCATCCCTGGGACAAGTGCATGAAGGCATCCTAAAAGACGGCAGAAGGGTGATAATAAAGGTCCAGAGGCCGGGCATTGCAGATCTGATAAGCCAGGACCTAAGGCTGATGAAGCACCTTATATCTGTCTTTGAAATAAACAGGCCCGACTGGAAGGCCTATAACATGCACGAACTTGTTGACGAATTTGAAATTGTAATACATAAGGAAACCGATTACCGCATAGAAGGGAGGTATGCGGACAGGTTCAGGAAGAACTTTGAAAAAGACCCTAACATCAAGGTGCCTTTGATTTACTGGGACTACAGCACCGGGAATGTTTTGGTCATGGAGTACATTGACGGAATAAATATAAAGCAACTCCTTGCAGAAGGGGATAAGAAAAGAAATAAGAAAATAGCTGAGAGGCTGCTAGGGGCATACTTCCGCCAAATATTCGAACATCAGTTTTTTCACGCAGACCCTCACCCCTCTAATATCTTCATACTCCCCGATGACCGTATAGCCTACCTAGACTTCGGGATGATGAAGCATTTGACCAGGGAGTTTAGCCGGACCCTTTCGGACATGATGCTAAGCATGATACTTCGGGACATTGGGGGCATAATAAAAAATCTGAAGGCTTCCAACATACTCCCGAAGGATGCAAGCGAGGATGAGCTCAGGCTGAAGCTTGAGGATATTTACACCAGATACCTTGAATCCCCTGATGAGGCTGAGTTCGGCAGGGGCATGGAGAAACTACTGGAAACATTCAAGAAATCCAAAATGAAGGTTCCGAGAGATTACGTCTTCCTCATGCGCTCCTTCATAATAGTAGAGGGCACCGTAAAGCAGCTTGCCCCCGATTTGAACATGGAAAGCTATCTGGAGGCCTATCTTACAACAAGCAAGAGCCTCAACTTTTTCGGCAAAAACAAGATTGAGCAAATAAGGAACACTGCCCTGAATGCAATAGATTCCTTGCAGGCGCTGCCCGATGCGATAGGCAATTTCTCAAAAAGGCTTGCAGACGGGACCATAAAGATAGAGTTCGGGCAGGTCGAAGACCTCATAAGCGAGCTTGACCGGGTGAGCAACCGCATTGCTGCCAGCATACTACTAGCTGCAATCATGATTGGGAGCTCATTAATAATACATGCCGGTGTGGGTGGCCATTATCTGGATTTGCCTACTATAGGAGGCTTCGGATTCATCATATCGCTGGTTCTCGGGTTGGCTATGGTAATAAGGATTATAAAGAAATCGGGCATTTAAGATTTTGGTTTGGGGGCGCTTCGAGTGGAAACCGCTGCAGCCACTAAAATAAAAGTGCGGGCTCTTGGGTGGAAATAACCGACTCGGATAGGAAAGGCCAACATGCTCCCCCTCGCTGTTCCTTGGACGGCGCACATAATCCTTATGGCTGCTCCCGTCAAGGCCTGACCAGGTTCGAACAACATACGCCCCCAAGGGACGAGAGATCGACACAGAGGAAGGCCAACCGTTTCCGGGCAAGTCAAGTCGCCCCAAGGGTCTCGGCTCCCTGAAGAGGATTTTGGGAGATAGGGGTCCCCTAAGCCCCCGGCCTAGCCCGCGGGTATTATTGAGCTTCGGGATAGAAAAACGGGCTTTGCGAGAAAGTATAGGTTTATATAAAACCTCTTTTAAATATAAACGGTGTTTTAACATGGGATTATACCTGACAAAGATGTCGCCGAACGGGCAGATAGTCCTCCCCGCCGAGATGAGGAGGAAATACAGGGTGAAACCTTCCGCCCAGTTCATAGTGGTAAGAAAGGGTGATGGATTCTATCTTAACCCGGTCTCAGAAGAAGAAGTCCTGAGGGAGCTCGAAGTGATGGAACTGATAGATGAGGGTGAAAAAGCCATTGATGAAGGTAGATACTTAAAAGTTGATTCTTCTATGTCCGCCGAAGAAATTGATGATTTGATAATGTCCGGGAAATGGAAATCAGACTGTCGGAGGCGTTCCTAAGGGATTATGAGAGGATCAGAGATAAGAGTTTAAGGCTTAGAGTAAACAAGGCATTGCTCAAACTGAAAGACAATCCCGAGGTCGGCAAGCCTTTGAAATATGGTTATAAAGGAAATCGAACTTTAAGAGTAAGTCCGTTTAGAATATTTTATAGACTTGAGGGAAGCATCATACGAGTTACGGGTTTTGAGCATAGGGACAGGGCGTATGGGGGATAACCGTTTTTAAGTTTTCTAATCATAATCAGTCATGCAAAGAAGAAGGGCTTCTGCGCCCCAGGGAGAGCCGCAGCTTGGCTTAAGGGTAGTGCCTTTTAAATCCGGCCTCATGTTTAGCAAAAGAAAACGCCTTGACAGGCTGAGGGCCCATCTCTTCGCGGGGGGCTATTCCCGCGGCTTTGCGTTTGTAGTTGGAAAAGGGCATCCAAGTGAGGAGCTTTTCCACACGAGCCCTGAAATCAGGCAGGCACTTGAAAAGCATCCTGAATGGGCTGGAAGGCCGACGGGGAGCATAGTTTATGAGATACATCCGAGGCGTGGTTTTGGTGATAGAAGATTCAATCGCAAGTATCCAGAGTATGCTTTCCCAAAGAAAACCATGTACACGCAAGCATATTACCCATTCATATTCCCTAATGAACGTGGGGCTGCGAGCCTTGATGTTTGGGATGAGATGACGCACCACGGCATAGCGACCGATCTGGAAGCAAAGACTATGGAGCTTATGGCGAAGAAATATCCCGATTACAGCTTTACGCCCCACGGGCAGAATACCGAACCCAGATACGACCAAATCAAAAGATTTGGGCTTACAAAAAGGTGGTATGCGCCAGGTGAGTATGCAAGAGTCCTCAGGGGCGTTGTCGAGAGGGAACGGGGAAAACACCAAGACAGGACCGAAAACCCGAAACCTGAGCGTCCCTTAGAATAAGGAAATAGCGGGGGTGGGATATTCCTGGTGAACACCTTTTTCTCAGCATAACACCATTTTGAACCACACGACCTTCGGGTGACCCGAGGCCTGGCTCAGAAGTTTCTTGAACCAAGCTCATATGAGCCCGACGAGCACTCCTGGCTGCTCAACCCCGCTATTAATGAGCGGTTATTTCGAAGGATGTGCCTTAAAAAGAGATTATCGGGGTCGGAATTACAATAGCAGCATATTTTTAATTTTTAGAAGCTCATCTTCCATTTGTTTCTTAAGATTTACTGAAGAATAAGTTAGGGTTAAGCAACCTTTGTGTTCGTTATTGTCACTCGGCCGCCCTCTGACAATTGGCTTGTTAAAATTTTTTAATGGAATCCCGGTTAACTTGGACCAATAAATCTGGCACGATTCGATTTGGGGATAGTCCATTACCTTGACTTTGGCTTTCAGGCGAGACATGTCAATACCAATATCATGAAGGAATTTCACATAAACCTTTAGCATATCAGGTGATGAGTTCACAAATTGTACAGACTTGCCGCCCTTGGTTCCTTCGGCCCACCATAACAAAAGACCTGCTCTCGCCAAATTTGAATCAAAATTATAGGTATTTGTGTCCTTTGGGCGATTCCTGCTTACCAGAGTTTTATCGGATTTTAACAATCGAATGCACTTTTGTTCTATAGAATCGATTGACCTGTTTAGTTCTTTGGCAATCATGGAATAAGGCTTTCCAGAAGACCTTAGTTCCTTAAGCCTTAAAACATCCTCTTGAGTCCAGTTAGCCATTGCAAAAAGAGATCCGGGAATAAATTGCGGTTTCTTTACTTTTCAATTAAAGCACTATTAAAGCTAAGCCATGTGCCAGAGCAGTGAGCAGTAAAACTCATTTATAGCCTTATCGCTTCAAATCCTGCATGGACCCGATCCAGTTAACCCTTATAGGCCTCACCGCGGCATTCTTCACAAGCATCGCCTGGATACCCCAGGTCATGAAGACATTTAGAACTAAAAGCACGCGCGATATCTCACTTCACCTGATGCTCGTGGTTTCCATAGGGCTAAGCCTTTGGCTGATTTACGGAATCCTTTTGGAAGATGTGGCAATTATAATATCCAACAGTGTGCAGGTGCCTATGACCTACTGGCTGCTTGGGATGAAAATAAGGCACGGCTAAGCAGCTTGCTCATCTATTGTGTCTAATATATCTTGTAAATCCTTGTCCTCTTTATATGAGCCG
>CAYMNU010000006.1:0-39677 GCA_964391885.1 uncultured archaeon
CAAAGCCGGTTTTTGAGCAGTTCCAAATCACTTCCAAGTCGAGAAAGTGACTTCTCTGGTAACCCTTGTGGTGGGGTATATCCTCTCGCTGAGTTCGTCAGGCTTGAACCAGAGCTTGATTTCCCTCTCGGCCTCCTTGCTGTTCTCTGATGCGTGCACTACATTCTCATATACTCCCGTGGTGGTTATCCTACCATACTTGCCCCTGATTGTTATCGGGTCCGCCTCTTCCGGATGTGTGGAGCCGACAATCTTCCTTATCTTCTCAACGGCATTGTCCCCGTGGTAGACAAGGGCTATGACCCTTCGAGTATGGTGGTGGCCCTGAATGTATCTGATGAGCTCGTCAAAGAAGGGTTTTTCCTTCAGGTGCCGGTAGTGCTCTTCGGCAAGCGCGCGGCTAACGACTACGACCTTCGTGGCGACTATCTTCAGCTCAGTTTCAGCCAGCTTTGAGATTATATTCCCGGTGAGCGATTTCACAAGCCCGTCCGGTTTTATCAACACAAGCGTTTGTTCTTCCATTTTACAATGAATTTGAGCGGCGTTAAAGAAAAAGATTTAGTGAATTAGGAGATGGCCTTCTTCAGCGATTTCACAAAGCCCATAATGTCACCGCGTTCGCTGATTAGTTTCACAAGCGCGCTGCCCACTATTATCCCATCGGCGCCCTGCTCCGCAAGCTCCCTGACCTGTTCGGGCTTTGATACTCCAAATCCCACCGCCACTGGAAGGCCGAATGTTTTCCTGATTTCAGATATTTTCCCCTTTAAATCCACATTCAGGGCATCGCGCGCGCCAGTAACTCCCAAAACAGACTGTAGATAGACGAACCCGTTCGGGCCGGCTTTTTTAATTGTCTTCAGTCTCGAGTCCCGAGTCTCCGGGGACATTATGTATATTAAATCCACGCCATGTGCATCGCACTCTTTCCTCAGCGGATCGGCCTCCTCGGGCGGCAGGTCTGGCACTATGATACCCGATATGCCTGCTTCGGCGCAGCCCTTCGCGAAGCGCTCTAGCCCGTATTGGTATATTAGATTATAGTAGGTCATGCAGACCTTCGGGGCGCCGCTGATTTTCTTGCAGGTTTCGAAATATATGTCTGTGTTCATGCCCTTGGCGATAGCCCGCTGGCTTGCAGCTTGTATGACTGGGCCGTCTGCTAGTGGGTCTGAGAAGGGCAGGCCCAGTTCAAGGATGTCGCAGCCTGCATCGATTATCTGTTCCGCAATCCGGACCGTTTCATCTGCTGAGGGATCGCCGCAGCTGATATATAGTATCAGGGCTTTGTCGCCCTTCTTCTCAAGCTCCTTGAATTTGTCTGATAATTTCATTTGAGGCTCTCGATTATAGTAAAGATGTCCTTGTCCCCCCTTCCTGAGAGGTTGATTATGATGATGTCGTCCTTGCTATAATCCTTGGCGATCTTCAGCGCATGTGCGACTGCATGCGCGCTCTCAAGGGCAGGGAGTATGCCTTCTTTCTTGCATAGTAGCTTAAGCGCCTCAAGGGCTTCGTCGTCTGTAGCGTAACTATACTTGGCCCTTTTCATGTCACGCAGCAGCGAGTGTTCGGGGCCCACTGCTGAATAGTCAAGGCCTGCTGAAATGGAATGGGTGTTGGCTATCTGGCCATACTTGTCTTGCAGGACAAAGGTATGCGTCCCGTGCAGGACCCCTTTCCTGCCTTTTGTCGGGTCTGCGATCTGCGCCCCATCTTGGGCGCAGAGACTGTGCGAGTCAACAGGACTCGCACATGCGAATCTTGCAGCGTGTTCACCGCTTTCAATGCCCCTTCCGCCCGCTTCGACTCCGATGAGCTCGACGCTTTCATCGTTGAGGAAACCATTGAAGATGCCTATCGCGTTGCTGCCGCCGCCCACGCAGGCGACGACCGCTGACGGCAGCATGCCTTCGGTTTTCATTATCTGGGCCCTGGCCTCTTTCCCGATAACAGATTGGAAGTCCCTCACCATCATCGGGTAGGGGTGCGGCCCGAGGACTGAGCCAAGCAGGTAATGAGTATCTTTAAACGAGGAAACCCAGTCGCGCATCGCCTCGTTGATTGCATCCTTTAGGGTCTTCGAGCCCGATTCCACAGGGATGACGTTAGCCCCCATGAGGCGCATGCGGAAGACATTAAGTTCTTGTCGCTTCATGTCGACGCTGCCCATGTAGATGTCTGCTTTCAGCCCAAGCTTTGCGGCCGCAGTGGCGGTTGCGACACCATGCTGCCCTGCACCCGTTTCTGCGATGAGCCTTGTCTTACCCATGTATTTTGCGAGGAGCGCCTGGCCAAGGGCATTGTTTATCTTGTGGGCTCCAGTATGCGCAAGGTCTTCGCGCTTCAGGTAAATCTTCGGGCCGTATTCTTTTGACAGATTTCCGCAGAATGTCAGCGCGGTGGGGCGGCCCGCATACTCCTTTAATAAGCTGTCCAGCTCGGCGGCGAATCTTTTATCCTGTTTGCATTTCTCATAGGCCTCGGCTAACTCTGTAACGGCGCTCATAAGCACCTCCGGCACGAAGATGCCTCCATATTCGCCAAACTTCCCTCGAGAATCAGGATAAGCCATACTAAGTTTGAATAAGACAGGATATAAAACTATCTCTTTATATTTTTTGCAGTTAGAGTATAAGCATGGTTACAAGGAAGACAAGATGAAAAGCAGAGGATGGGAAATTAAGTTTATTTATATGTTTTCGAGCCAAAATAATGCATGATGAGGAAACCAAAACCCGCGAGAAAATTAGAGGCCATGCGCAGCCATAGGGAGATTTTATCTGATATACGCGGCCACAATGCAACCCAGCATGAACAGCTTATGGTATTGAAATATGAAGCAGAGGGTGGGGGGACGGGTCCCGATAAGAGGCAGCAACTAATACGGCAGATTAGCCCCCACAGCGAGCTTTTTAAAAGACTGCAGGAAGCCGGCCCTAAAGGAGCCTTCAGAGTAAGGGATCATCGGACAGGGCAGGAATTCATAGCTAAAACGGTAAGTGGCGAGATGAGAAGGGTTCCGGATGGTCTTGCCGAGAATGTAGTGGCGTTGTATCCGGTAGAGAAGAGACAGGTTTAAATAAGCTGTTTCACTTTTTCCCTCGGCCGAAGTTGCGAGATATCGCCATGCCAAGGAAGCCGAAACCCAGCCCTATGAACAAGCCGGCTACAAGCTGCCCATATAAAAAGCCCAGGCCCATGCCAATGAAGAGCCCAGCAGGAATAAATAAGCCGCTCATGTCCTCGTCTTTCTTTGCTTGCTTTTTGGTCTTTTCCTTTTCGGTCATTTTGCAATAGCATTAAAACAAGACTGGGTACCCGAGACGCAAGACCTATTTCTTCCCCATGTCCTTTGCGACCGTCTCCTGATAGGCTTTCATGATATCCTGGAGGAACTTGTCCTTGTCTGCACCGAAGTTTTTAGACACTGACTCAGCCAGTCTCGTAAGCTCCATCGGGAAGATTAGCTTGGTAGCCTTCCCATCTGCGATCTTCTTCATCGCTTCCAGGTACATGTATGACAGCGCCGGGTTGTCCAGCTTGGATGCAGCCCTCTGGATGGCATTGATAAGCGACTCGCGTGCGAATGCCTGCTGCTCGATTACCTGCCGCTGGTATTCTGCGCTTCTCAGGTCGTGCATACTTTTCTGGACATCACCAGGAAGGGTAATCTCCTGTATCTCAACCGAGATTAAATCGACCCCCCACTCTTTTTTCAAGCGGTCCCGTTCCCCAGTGAGAAGCTCATTCACCTTGGCTATGTTCGAGATTACCTCTTCTGCAGTAAGGTTGCCCACGGTTTCTCTGGTAATGGACCTAAGGAAGGTCATGATGGCGGTATTGACGTCCCTCACCTCCAACACTGCCTTGTAGGGATCTATTATCTTGGCATATACAACCACATCAAGATAGAGCCTTATGTTGTCTTTGGTGATTGCCTCATAGCCGAGCATGTCAAGGGTCTTAACCCTTACATCCACCACATTATAAGTTTCAATACCCGGCAGGATTATAGTCCACCCGGGGCCTGAAACCCTTGTGAACTTTCCATACCTCTGCACTACGGCGCGCTCATAGGTCTCCAAAAAGACTATTGCACCGAATGTGAATACGGCAAGGAAGAAGAATAACACGGAAATTCCCGCGGACAGCTCATCTGAAAAGTTATAGCTGTACCTGAGGAAGAAGTAGATTATTATTGTCAGGAAGACTGATATCACCAGCTGCTGGGTCGTGAAAAAGGTTTTCTTGCCCTCTATGACTACGCGGTTCTTTTTTGAATCCGCCTTGGGCGGGGCTGTCGGCCTGATGTTGACATAACCGCTCGTTCGCTTAGCCATGATAAATTAAAGCCTAAAGGCATAAAAAGACAATCCCCTGCAAAAGCCCGCTACAAGGACCAAAACATCTCTTTTTATTAAGGATTCCTTTAAATTAAGCAGAACACTATGGTCTTGGAGAAGCCTGCTGGCCCCGTGGAAGCTTTAGTCCTTTGCATAGACAGGGATGACGATCTCGGCCGAAAGGCCGGAATCAGGGGGCCTATAGTAGGAGAGGACGCAAATTTCAGGGCAGCAAGGGCACTTGCTCTCGCCGACCCCGAGGACTCTGACACCAACGCGATATTTGCAGCAGTAAAGACCAAGCGTGAAAGCGAGCATCTCTATAAAGGGGTGGAGGTTATTACACTAACGGGCGACAAGGACGTCGGGGTCAAGAGCGACCAGAAGATAGGCAACCAGCTTGTCCGCATACTTGAGGCCTATAATCCCAAGGGCGTCATACTGGTTTCTGACGGCGCAGAAGACAACGAGATTATGCCCTTGCTGCTGAGCGAGACCAAGGTGCTCTCTGTCAAAACCATAGCCGTCAAGACTTCGCAGCCACTCGAGAGCGCGTATTTCAAAATCCAGGACTTCTTTGGCAGGATAGCCGAGAACCCCAGGCAGGCAAGGCTTCTCTTCGGCCTCCCAGGCCTTCTGATCTTTGCGGTGGTCCTCTTGTCCTACCTGGGGATACCAATAGTCGAGCTTATTTTGGGCATGATAGGGGTTTATCTCCTCGCCAAGGGATTCGGCTATGACGAGCAGCTCTTCTCAGGCTTGGGTGAGGTTAAAGGCTCGCTTATAGAAGGGGGCAACATCTACAAGGTCTTCAATATCATCGCAATGGCCGTCTTAGTGATGGGGCTTATGATGGGTTATGTGTATATGCAGGACCATCTAAGCGATATTTTAAGGCCAGGTTCCCTAGCCAATCCGTCAAGCGTTGCTGACGCATTCGTCAGCCAACCGGTGATGAGCCTTAATTTTATGCTGTTTGCGCCCACAAACATATTCCTGAGCATGATTCTCGCAGCGGGCTCTCTGGCGGCCATAGGCTTTGCCATACACGGGTTCATAACAAAGAATTATCTTAAGGTAAAAAGATATTTTTATATACTCGTTGCTGCGATACTTGTGAGCTATCTTTCAACGCCCATGTATTGGTTCATAATCAATGTCAACTCAGAAGCCACTATAAGAGGTACTCCCGAGGGCATGGAGCCTTTGCAAGAGCTCCTAATGTCTATTTTGACTACATTCGTCATACTTTTGGTTGTCCACTACCTTATGAAGATAATCTTTTTTGATTATATCAGCAGGAAAAAGCAGCTTGAGGGTAAATACCTCGGGAAGGAGGTCCTGTCCAACGAAGGAAAGAAACTGGGCGAGGTTACAAGGGTGTCCATGAGAGGCAATGAGCTCAAGGGCATCAATATAAAGAAGAAATATTATCCTGCAGAGTCGATACACGCAAAGGGCAAACTGCTCTTTGTGGGGGAATGATGCATGGATGTCCGAATCCAACGACACTCCCAGTTGGTAAGGGAAGTTGAAGAAAGCCTGAAATCCTATGCAGAACAACTGCGCATGGCTGGGAAAGACCCCAGATTTGCCGAAAGCCTCGGGCTGCAACGGCAAAACCTCCTTCAATCAGTCAGGAATCTCAGAAGCTTGGAAAGCTCATTCAGAGGAGAAAGAATCTTTAGAAGACCCTGCTGCGAGGGAAGAGATATACAAGCATCTTGAGAAGAGCTTAGAATCGGGCAACCATACGAAACTCAGGCAGCTAGCATTGAGCAAGACCTGCGGGCTGAAGGCATCGTCAAGGCCCAAGCGGCGAAGGCATTAGTCTTTTTATACCGCATCCTTCAAACAAAGAGCACTCCGCATGCAATGTAGGCTGATGCCTGAAGCGGAAATGGAGAAAATATGAACGAAAAAAAGTTTTTGACGGCCATCGAGCCCAAGAGGAGAGACGTCGTACTGGCCCTGAAGGAAAAAGACCTGAAGGCATACAAGGAAATTGTCACAGAGCTTAGGTCAGACTGGATAGACCGCTGCAGGGAATGGAGGCACGGCGATGTTGTTACAAAAGAGGAGAAGCCCCTTAAGGCATGGCGCGCCAGGGAACTGGGTTGGAAGGACAAGCCCGGTTTTGTCGCAGTCGCCGTTAGGGTAGGCAAAGGCGGCCGCAAGAGAAGGCAGACGTCGGGAGGGAGAAAGCCGACAAAGGCTTATTCCTACGCAATGGTCTCCAAGAGCAAGCAGCTTGTCGCAGAAGAGCGCGCTGCAGTAAAGTTCCCAAATTGTGAAGTACTTGCGTCTTATTGGCTTTGGGAAGACGGGCAATATAAGTATTTTGAGGTCATATTAGTCGACACCCACAACCCCCATATAAAGGGAGATAAGGAAATCGCGTGGATATGCGGGGAGAAAGGGCGTGTGCACCGCGGCTTGACTCCTGCAGGGCGAAAGATTAGGGGGCTCAGGAACAAAGGTAAAGGTGCAGAAAAGGTCAGAGGCAAAGCCGCCAAACGGTTCTAGAAATGCTGTTGTCAAAAACCATATTAGATGTGCCGGCATCGGCAACATTCAAGTATTCGGCAAGGGCAAAAAAGGATGGCGTAATAGATTTGACTATAGGCCGCCCAGGGTTTGACACGCCCAATGTCATCGTAGAAGCCTGTAAAAAGGCCTTGGATGAGGGCAAGCACCACTACGGCCCGGCCAAAGGCATACCCGAGCTAAGGCAGAAAATAGCCGAGAAGCTATCCGGGGAAAACGGGATTAGGGATATTGACGCTGAAAAGGTAATAGTCAGCATGGGTGCAAAAAACATCCTCTACCAAATATTCCAAGTGATGTTGAACGATGGCGACAAGGTGGCAATACCCGACCCCTCGTGGGTAAGCTATGAGAGCATGGTGAAGCTCGCCCGAGGCCAGACTGTGTGGATACCTCTCAAGCCGGAAAACGGATTCGTTCCAGACAGCGATTTCCTCGATGAGCTGGACAAGTCGGCTGCGAAAGTGGTGGTCATAAACAGCCCCAATAACCCCACGGGGGCAGTATATCCAAAAGAGAACCTCAGGGAAATAATAAAGATTGCCAAGGCAAACGACATGTGGATAATCTCAGACGAATGCTATGAGACCATAATCTTTGGTGAGGAACACTTTTCAATAGGTTCCGAGTATGACAAAACCATAACGGTCAACGCATTCTCAAAGCCCTTTTCAATGACAGGATGGAGGCTGGGCTACGCCGCATGCCCTGAGTTTGATATAATCGAGAAGATGGGAATCCTGCAGGAACAGTCGGTATCAAACCCTGTAAGCTTCGCCCAGTACGGGGCGCTGGCATGCTTCAGTGAAGAAGCGAGGAAGGCTGCCGAAGAAATGAGAGAGGCCTTCAGGGAAAGGAGGGATTATTCGATGAAGAGAATAAATGAGTTCAGCTGCAGCTGCCCAAAGCCGGAAGGTGCATTTTACATATTCCCCTATTTTGAGGGCAAAGATGACATAGGGCTCGCAGACGCATTGCTGGAAAACGGCGTCGGGTCGGTCCCTGGCTCGCCGTTTGGGACGAAAGGCAGGGGCTGCATACGCCTCAGTTACGGCAATGCGGACCTGGGAACCCTGGATGAGGCATTCAACAGGATGGCGAGAGTAAAGGGGGTCCGCTAATGCTTTTGCTTGTAAACTGTTTTTATTCTTGAAGCCGTTAAAAATCTATGGACAGGAAAGGCGCCGGCTATCCGCATGAAATCCTAATAATACTTGTAATCTTCATTCTTTTCCTCACTTTTTATGTAAGGGACTCCCGAGTGCTTATGCCCCCTGTTTTCCTGCTCATAGGAATCGTGATGCTGCTTGGGGGCACTGTCATAAGGGAGCCCATGCTCGTTGTGGGCGGCGTGGGTTTAATAGGAATAGCCGTCGTGTATGCAGAGACAGTCCCGTTTTAGTTGCTTTTTAAGCTTGTTTACCTTAAATTCCCGATGGAACCGCTGACGATAATACTTATCGCGATAGCGTTTTTCATAGCATTCCTAATGCTAACCTCGGGCCACAGGAAACATGCCCTGAGAAAGGCGCTCAACGAGCTCGAGACCGAGCGCATGCGGCTCTTAAAAAGCATCGAGCACATAAAACTCTCATTCTATCAAAGAAAGCTCGGGGAAAAGGAGGCCCAAGACAAGATATTCGAATTAGAGGAGAAGCTGCGGGGCCTCGAGTCCAAAATATTGGACATAAAGGAAAAGCCCCTGATGAGAACGCTCAAGAAGCAGAAACAGGAAGAAAACGCAGTGGAAGATACTGTAGAAGAAGAGCGTGAGGTTGCGAGGGCGGAGGGTGCGCTGTTAAACAATATGAGCGCTAAGGCCATTGTAGTTCTTTTCCTGCTGCTCGTTATTATCGTGATCGTGGCCATGGGGCTTGCGGGAACGGGGAGAGTGGAAGGCGAAAGAGAAACTATAAGCATACCCATGAGCGCTATTGCAGTTCCGGAGGGGGGCATCCCGCCAGGAAGCAACGGCGGCATCAGGACCAGCCTTACTAACACCCACCATGAAGACCTGCGTGATGTTATGGTCTGGGCAAAGGCGCCCGAAGGCAGCGGAATCCGCTTCGAGAGCGGAGAGATTGACGCCAAGGCCATACCGATATTTGAAAGCGGGGGGGCAAGAGAGCTTTATTTCGGGCTCTCTGCAGGAAAAAACACTAGTGAGGGGGATTATATAATACGCATAGAGGCATTTAATGAAGAGGGTTTGGAGTCTGAAACCTCGGCGACCCTTAAGGTGAGGATAGGGCGGCCAGATGAAAGCATAATTTTATAGACATATTCATAATATCTGCAAAAAATAAAATGCTCGATACAGTGCGAAGGATAAAATGGAGAAACATAACAGGCCTTATCCTATTCATCCTGATAATACTTGCGGTGGTCGGTGTGGCCTCCTTCTTCAGCACGCTAATATACGGGGATTGTGTGGAGAAGGGCAGCATAAAGGCGTGCTTTGAGATTAGCGATTCCCGGATAGGCAGGCAGGAAGCCGTCGAGATAACAGTGCACGTATCGAACAATGGGGATACCCTAAAAGACGCCGTGATAACCATGATGCCGTCGCCCCATCTAGAGGCGCTTTCCGAGAGCAGCCAGTCCATCAGCTCCATGGCGCCCGGTGACAAGGTCACCAGGAGCTTTCGCGTTAGCTCAAGGAACGAGCGCGGCGAGTTCATAATCAATTTTGACATAGATTCGGACCTAAAGAGCGACAAGGAGCTGAAGATAAAGGTCGAGTGATGCCATCACTTTTCTAGGCTCTTTTTCTAATTATGCAGAATGATTGAAAGAAGTGATATGCAGGGTTTGGCCTCGGGATATAAAGATGTTACAATAGGCTCAATCGGCTCGCATTCGGCGCTTGACATCTCCAAGGGCGCGAAGGATGAGGGTTTTAAGAGCCTGGTAGTCTGTGAGAAGGGAAGAGAGAAGACCTACGACAAATATTATAAATCACATGGCAATCTAGGCGTTGTCGACGAGACCCTCATCCTGGAAAAGTTCAGGGACGTCGCCAGGCCGGAAAACGTAGAAAAGATTAACCAGAAGAAAACGATATTTCTGCCCCACCGCAGCTTTGAGGTTTATGTGGGCTACGATGCTATAGAAAACGATTTTGCAGTGCCGCTGTTTGGGTCAAGGATGATGCTTCGCGCCGAGGAAAGGGACGCGCCGCGCAACCAATACTGGCTTATGGAAAAGGCGGAGATACCCTATCCAAAGGTCTTTAAGAATGCAGGGGACATTGATACGCTCGCTTTGGTCAAGGTGGCCGAGGCTGAAAGGAGCTATGAGAGGGCCTTCTTCCTGTGCTCTTCGCCCGATGAATTCACAGAGAAAAGCGATGGGTTAATTAAAGCCGGGAGGATAACCCGAGAGGGTTTAGAAAAGGCGGTTATCGAGGAATTCGTCATGGGGGCGCAGGTGAACTTCAATTATTTTTATTCCCCATTAGAAGACAGGCTGGAACTGCTTGGCACGGACATGAGGCGGCAGACCAACCTTGATGGGATTCTGCGGCTGCCCGCCCCTCAGCAGATAGAAGCGCTGGAGTACGTAGAGGCAAAGAGCATTGAGGCAGGCCATGTCGCATGCACCATGAAAGAATCGCTGCTTGAGCAGGTTTTTGAGCTGGGGGAAAGATTTGTTGAGGTGAGCAAGAAGGAATATAATCCCGGCATAATCGGGCCTTTCGCCCTGCAGGCCACCTTCGTCCCGGGGCCGCCAAAGGAGCAGGCGATTACTTTTGACATCTCGCTGAGGGTGCAGGGCTCGCCCGGCACGAAATTCACGCCCTATTCAGGCTATCTTTGGAGAGAGGAGATGAGCGTCGGGAGAAGGATTGCGATTGAGATAAAGAGCGCGATAGAGCAAGAAAGGGTTGAGGAGATAGTTACATAACTCGCATATGCGAAATTTACTATGCACAAGCCTAGAGGGCCTAAAAAGCCGCAAATGAGCAGGGCTCGGATGATGCAGGAGGCGCACAACAGAATCACCCTTGAGGTAACTAGGGAGCATCCTGACTGGCCCATGGAGAAAAGGGCCATGGAGATCGTGCGAAGGGTGCATGGAGAGATGAAAAAATAAAGATGAAACCAGTAATAACCACAGTCTGCTCGCACAGCTCGCTGCAGATATTCCACGGGGCAAGGCTTGAAGGCTTGAAGACTATAGGCATCTGCCTGAAGGAAGCGCCTAAATTCTACGACGCCTTCCCGCTGGCGAAGCCAGACGAGTTTTTCGTCATTGACAGCTACCAAGACCTGCTTAAGCCGGAAATAGCAAAAAAACTGAAGGATAAGGGTGCAGTCATAATCCCCCACGGCTCCTTCGTGGAATACATGGGCGCAAAGAACTTTCAAAAACTGGATATACCAGTCTACGGCAACAAGGCGGTGCTCGACTGGGAGAGCGACAGGGACATCGAAAGAAGCTGGCTTGAGGGTGCAGGTATTCTCATGCCCAAGGAGATTAAAAAACCTGAAGACATCGACGGCCCGGTGATAGTAAAATACCACGGCGCAAAGGGGGGCAGGGGTTTCTTTATCGCCAAGAACAAGAAGGATTTTGACGATAATGTAGACCCGAATGAGAAATTCACTATCCAGGAGTTCATCCCCGGGACGCGGTTCTACTTCCATTACTTTTATTCGCCGCTCAAGGGGGACGGCTACAAGCTGAGTAAGGGCACGCTTGAGCTACTCTCCATCGACAGGAGGACAGAAAGCGACGTGGACGAGATATTCAAGCTCGGATCGCCCAAAGAGCTCAATGATGCAGGGATTGTCCCGGGCTTTACAGTCACTGGCAACGTACAGCTGGTTTTGAGAGAGTCGCTGCTGCCGAAGGCGTTTGACATGGGGGCGAAGGCCGTTGAGAAGAGCATCGAGCTGTTTGGCGGCTTGTGGGGGCCATTCTGCCTGGAATGCGTCATTGACAAGAACCTGAACATCTATGCCTTTGAGATAAGCGCGAGGATAGTCGCAGGCACGAACATTGCTGTGCCCAATTCCGCATATTCTGCTTTCATCAGCGAGGATTTGACGACCGGGCGGAGGATGGCTCAGGAGATAAAAACCGCGTTTGAGAAAGGAAATGAAAGTAGGGTCCTAACCTAATTAAGCGGTCTTGTGCGCACGGCGCATAAGCCCCTTTTAATACTTTCCACAGCTAATAATAGGGAACCCGGAAAAGGCTCTTTTTCTGTTCCCAGGTGGTATGATGTCAAAAGAATACGACGTAGTCATCATTGGTGCCGGACAGGCCGGCATGTTCGCAGCCTACGAGCTGGCAAAGGCCAAGAAAAACCTTAGAATCCTTCTTATCGACAAGGGCAAAGACATTGCAGGGAGGATGTCCGGAGGCTCGGAAAGGGGCAACGGCTACGCCACGGGCAGCGATATAATGTGCGGCATGGGGGGCGCGGGCACATGGTCCGACGGCACGCTGAACCTGAGGCCTGATATAGGGGGGGATCTCGACCTATTGACTCACGATAATAAAGTCTCTTGGGACCTGATAAAATATGTGGACGAGCTTTTCCTTAGGCATGGTGCACCCACACAGCTCTACCATGCGTCAAGCGCCGACGCAGAAGACCTTAAGCGGAAGTCTGCGTCGGTTGGCGTGGAGTTCATAGAGATAGACCAGCGCCATATAGGCAGCGACAATGCGCCCCGGGTTATAGAAAGCTTCGAAAACGAGATAAAAGGATTGGGTGTCGAGCTGCTGATGGAAAAAGAGGTCGAGGACCTTGACGTCCATAACAATTTATGCAGGGGTGTGACGCTCAAAGGAGGCAAGAAAATAGCCGCCAAATACGTCATCGCAGCGCCCGGGAGGATAGGCAGCGGCTGGATGGACGAAGTGTTCACCAAGCATGGCGTCAACTATGATTACGGCCCGCTTGATGTGGGCGTGAGGGTGGAAGTGCCCTCGATAGTCATGGACCCGATAATCAAGATAAACAGAGACCCAAAATTCTATATACAGACTAAGAAGTATGACGATTTCATGAGAACATTCTGCACGAACCACGAAGGATTCGTCGTCAAGGAAACCTATGAAGGGCACATAGGCGTCAATGGCCACTCACTCAAGAACAAGAAGTCAAAGAACACGAACTTCGCCTTTCTGCAGCGCATAGAACTGACAGAGCCATTGGAGAACACTACAAAATATGGAAAGTCTGTGGGCAAGCTAGCGACTACGATTGGAGGAGGCAGGCCCATCGTGCAGAGGATGGGAGACCTCTTTGCAGGCAGAAGGTCCACCGAGAAAAGGATAAAGGGCAACCGCATAAAGCCCACGCTCTCTGACGCCACCCCAGGCGACATTTCTATGGCAATGCCGCATAGAATAGTCATGAACATCATACAGGGCTTAGAGAAGCTCAACGAGGTCATACCAGGCGTGGTTTCCGATTCCACATTGCTTTACGCGCCCGAGATAAAGTTCTACTCGACGATGACAAAGGTGGACGCTAACATGGAAACGTCCATGAAGAATCTGTTCGCAGCGGGCGACGGCTGCGGCTTGTCAAGGGACATAACCAACGCTGCTGCCACTGGAGTTCTGGCTGCGAAGGGCGTACTTTCTAAGCTTTAATCTTTATAGTTCAACATCGGTCAGGCCCACAATCTGGCCGCCCTTGAATTCGATTACCTTTGCACATGAGTTCCTGGGCAGCTGCTTGTTGACATCCCCGAACTCAGAGTTTAATAGCTTCGAGAGCAGGGCCATTATCGTAAGGCCGTGGGTGACAACCATGATGTTCTCATCCTTGTGTCGTTCTTTGATAAGCCTGATGAACTCCTCAGACCTGTCCAAAAGATCTTCAAGCGACTCGCCGCCTTCAGGGACCCATGTCATCTCGGGCACTCCGTCAAAGCCGCATTCCGCGTATGTCTTGCCCTGCGCGGCCGCATAGTATCGCTCGCGCAGTAAGGGCTCGGGCCTTATCTCCAAATGGGGATGGTGCATCCTTATCTGCTCTGCAGTCTCGAAAGCCCTGCCTAAGTCGCTTGAATAGATATGATGCAGCTCATGGCTTTTCAGAAGCTCTGCGAGTCGGGCATTCTCTATAACGCCTTTCTCGGTTAGCGTCCCGTGAGTATGTCCTTGTATGGTCTTGCTCCTGTTTTCCTCGGTCTCGCCGTGCCGGACTAGGATAATCTTCATTTGCATGGATTCGTTAAACCAGCGCATATGAAGCCAATTCCATAAGGACCTTTTTCGGGTCCTGGGCTTTCGTCACCCCTGAGGCTAGAAGCACCCCTTTTGAACCCAGCCCTAACGCGGTCTTTATGTCAATGCCTTTGGCAATGCCCGCGCCGCAGAGGACCGGGACGCCATTCTTCGCGGCGGCTACGGCTCCGGTAATGACTTCTGGCTGCGCCGTAGACACCGAGATTCCCGAGCCTATGAGCTCCGGCGGCTCTATAGCAAGGAAATCCGGCTTGAAAAGAGAGTACTCACCCGTTTCTTGCACATCCTTGGTGCACAGAATCGACTCAAGTTTGAAATCGCGGAGCATGTCGATTGTTTTCTTAACAGTCTCAGGGTCGCTCCTGTGCTCGGAATGGTTGACCAGCGAGCCGTCGAGGCCTATGTCTTTGAGTGAGTCTATCAGCACCCAGCCGGTGTGGCTGCCCGGCGTTATGGGGTCAGCATGCTGGGCAAATACAGGAATATCAACGGCTTCGCGTATCTTTTGGCAGTCTGCAAGCTGCGGGCATGCCGCTATCTCAACTCCTTTCTCTCGCGCCACATCTTCGCATATCTCGGCAAGGCTCAGTGCCGCCTTTCCTGTCGCTTCCTTGTAGGTCTTGAAGTTCACTACAATAGTGGGTGTTTTCATTTTTGCATTATAACTTGCTCTCTTTTCAATAAAAGCACTGCTCACTGCTCAAAGCAGCGTTCTTTTTTAAAGAAGCCTAAAGCAAACTAAGCGTGAAGACCAGGCCTCATCTGCGAGGAGGCTACTTTTCACAGAGTTGATGGGGTAATGACTGTGAAAATAGCAGAACTTGGGCTGGGGGCAAAGGCTGAAGAAGCGTTCAAAAGTGAAGGCGTGGAAACGCTTTTCCCGCCGCAGGAGCAGGCAGTCAAAGAGGGAGTTATGGGCGGCGAATCCCTTGTCATCTGCACCCCCACGGCTTCGGGCAAAACAGTCATCGCCGAGCTGGCAGCCCTCTCTGCAATCAGGAAGGGCGGCCAAGTGGTCTATGTAGTGCCCCTGCGTGCACTCGCAAGCGAGAAATACAAGGACTTCAAAAAGTGGGAAAAGCTCGGCTTTCGCATCGAGCTGCAGATGGGAGATTTGGACGCCAAGTTCCTGCCGCAGAAGAATACCGCAGACATCCTAATCGCTACTGCTGAAAAGTGTGACTCCATTCTGCGCAGCCGCCCGAACTGGTTCCGAGACGTGAAGCTGCTTGTCATTGATGAAATACACCTGATTGCCACGGACCGGGGCCCGACCTACGAGATACTTATCGCCAAGTTCAAAAAACTGTTTGAAGGCATCCAGCTATTAGGCCTTTCCGCGACAATCGGGAATGCGAATGAATTGAGCGACTGGCTGGGCGCGAAGCTTTTGACCTCAGACTGGCGGCCCGTGGAGCTGAAGCAGAGAGTAGTGGTCGGGAAAGCGCCTGTCATGGTAAGCGAAGCGAGGCAGACCATCAAAGACGGCGCCCAGAGCCTGGTCTTTGTCAACTCCAGGCGCTCTGCCGAGGCGGTGGCAGATTTGTTTGGCGAGAAGCTAGGAAGAGAGATTGACGAGGGCAGCAAGCAGGAGCTTGAGCGCATATCAGAAGAGGTTTTGGAGGTTTTAAGCCCGCCTACTGCACAATGCAGGCGGCTTGCGAATGCCGTCAAAGGCGGGGCGGCTTTTCATCATGCCGGAATTGTCAACAAACAACGCGAGCTAATAGAAGATGCGTTCAAGGCAGGGCATATCAAAGTTTTGAGTGCAACTCCAACACTGTGTTTAGAAGAAAATACAAAAATTTGGAGCGGTATGGATGAGATTCCTGTAAAATCATTAAAGCCTGCCGAAAAAGTTATATCACTAAATGGAACTAAGCTTATTGCCATAAGAAATGAAAATGTAATTGAATCACCGAGTCCGGATAAGCTAATTAAAATAACTACACCAAATTACGGTCCAATTTACACTACAAAGGAACATCGGTTACTCATTAGGAGAAATGGTATAAGAAAAATATTAGAAGCGAAGAAATGTAAGCAGGGGGATGAAATAGCGACTATTGGGAAGTTGCGCCTAGAAAAAACTAGAACAAATAAATGGTCTGATTTTGTTAAAGATAATGAACTACCCTTTGAGGACGGGGAACTTGACGAACTTGTATATTACATGATAGGTGTTTTCTTGGGTGATGGCTATTCCGGGGCTAAAATCACAGGTAGAGGAATCACCTACAAGGGGTCACCAAGTATAGTTAGTGAAGATATCGAGATATTTAACAGAATTGAAAGAGTTTGTAATAGACATAATATTAATTACAAAATAGGGAAAAATAGTTATGGCACTCCCGAAATTAGGTTAACCAGAAAACCATGGTTTCAAGAGTTTTTAGTTAGATGCGGTATTGATATTGGTGAGAATAAGCACATCGACAAAAAATTGATGCATGCGGATTTGAACAAAATAGGGTATCTTATTCAGGGACTTTTTGACACAGACGGGTGTGTGGAAAAGAGGGGTAGAGTGAGTTTTTCAAATATTTCGAGTAGTTTGATTTCAGATCTGCGAAAATGTTTGTTGAGATATGGGATAGTGACCTGGGTTAGGGTAAGGGAGGGATCGGTAATGAAGATGCATCAAAAACCTTATAAAACTAAACCCTATCAAGAACTTTATATACAAAACAAGCAGGCTATACTCAATTTTTACAATAGTTTATGGTTTGGAGTACACAGAAAACAGCATAGGATTGAGCAGATAATTAAAGGCTATGAAATATCTGAAGTTTCGTGTAAAAACTGCGATTATGTTTTACATCCCAGCTTGTTTGAAGGTCGCACAAATATGCAGAGGTTGTGGGGCAAACAAAAATTTGAAGTAATAAAAGTACTTGGAACAGAGGGGGAGTTGGGTTCTAGAGAGCTAAAGGTATTGTTAGGCTATGAACCAAAGAAGAAAGAATCGCGGACTAATCTTCACTACTCACTATTAAAAAGGAGAAAGTGTGGGGCAAATGAATGGCTCTGGAGCCTTAATGAACTCGGAATCTGGGTATACAAAAACATGATTACCAAGGATTCAAACGTTTACGAGTATTTTAAGGATTCGCATGTGTGTCCATTGTGCAAGTCGGTTTTAAAGAAAAAAATTAGGGGGGATTGGAGAGCTAATTCATTTGAAGATGATATATATTGGGATAAAATATCCGATATAGAAACAATAATAAATGAGGGTAAGCGGGTGTATGATGTTGTTTTGCCGGATGATGGGTCCAATGACCATCTTTTTGTGGCTAATGGTATTATTGTCCATAACTCGGCAGGCGTCAACCTTCCAGCCAGAAAAGTAATCATTCGCGACATAAAGAGATATACCGGAATGGGTCTGGATTACATCCCCATCTTAGAATACATGCAGATGGTGGGCAGGGCCGGGCGGCCCAGGTATGATAAGGAGGGCGAATCCGTACTCCTCGCACCAGATGCCGACGAAGCAGAGTTTCTGGATGAGAATTATGTCAAGGGCAGCCCTGAGGACATACACTCGCAGCTGGGCATAGAGCCTGTTTTGAGGACTCATGTGCTGGCTTCTATAGCTTCGGGTTTTACAAGAGACCGTAAGTCCCTGTACGAGTTCTTCGGCTCCACCTTCTTCGCCCACGAGTACGGCACGGGGGAGGAATTCAAGCAAAAAGTCGAGAGGATATTAAGCCAGTTGGGCAGCTGGGGATTCATAAAAGGCAATTCAGGTTCTGATTTCATTTCTGCAGCCGAGCTTCAAAGCCCTGAAGACCGCCTGCTGGCGACGCCGCTGGGCTCACGAGTGTCTGAGCTTTACATAGACCCTGAGACAGCGCACAACTTCGTCGCTGCTTTTGGGAGCGAGAAAGTCGCAAGGCCCTCCCCCCTTGGCCTGCTCGAGTTCCTTTGCCGGGCCAGCGAGCTAAGGCCGCTGCTGCGCGTAGGGAAGAAAGATGAGGACGACATATGGGGCCTGTATTATGAGAATGAAGACAAGCTTGTAAGCCGGCGGGAAGACTCCGAGTTCTTGAACAGGTTCAAGACTGCGCTTATGCTAAGGGACTGGGCGGACGAAAGGACCGAAGACTCGATACTTGAGACGTACGGACTTGCTCCGGGAATCCTAAGGGTCAAGCTCGACTCAGCCGAGTGGCTGGCCTACTCGTTCTCCGAGCTGGCGCCCTTCATAGACATGGGCTCGGGCCTCAAGAAAGATTTCAGTGCCCTTCAGATAAGGCTGAAGCACGGCATCAGGGAAGAGCTAATGCCGCTTGTGGCTATTAAGGGCATAGGAAGGGCCAGGGCGAGGAAGCTGTTCGATGCCGGCATGCATAACAGAATGGATTTGAAGAAGGCAAATGAAGAAAAGCTGGGCAATCTGGTGGGGGCAAAAGTCGCAAAGAAGATAAAGGTCCAGCTTTAATTTTTTAAACCTATAAGAATACTATGAGAGTAAGCAAGCGAGACCTTAAGACAGGCTTTATTGCGGTGCATGCCGAGAGCCTTGACGATTTGTGGTACTTGTCGCAGATTATCAAAGACGGAGACTTGGTCAGCGCCAGGACTGTCAGGCTTGTGAAAGGCAAAGAGGACAATCTGCGCTCAGGCAAGGGTGAAAAGAAGGCGATGACGCTTGCGGTGAGGGCTGAAAAGGCTGAGTTCGACGAGAATGCCAACAAGCTGCGCATCCTGGGGAAGATAGAATCCGGGCCAGAGGAATACATTGCATTGGGAAGCCACCACACTCTCGAGCTGAGTGAGCACGACCGTTTGGACATACGCAAGAGCTCCTGGTCTGAAAGCGAGATTGGGTATATCAGGGATGCCGAAAAGGCTGCGAAGAGGGCAAAAGTCATGATATGCATAGTAGGGGACGGAGAGGCTACAGTTGCGCTGGTCAGGGATAGGGGCCTGTACTACATGGACACACGGGAGAACCTTGGCGGAAAATACACAGAGGGGCGTGAGAAAAACAAAAAGGAGTTCTATGGCAAGCTGCTTGCACTGCTCTTGGAAGAATCAGGGAAGGGGAGTATCCAAAATGTCATAATCGGCGGGCCCGGGTTTGAGAAAAGGAACTTCATGGATTATGCCAAAGGCAAGCTCAATGCCCAGGTTGCGGATACAGGCAATGAGGGCAGGCAGGGGGTGCATGAGATTTTAAAGGGCGGCTCCCTTGAAAGGGTTTTGGGCGATGCGCGCATTGCCCGCGAGGCCAGGCTTGTCGAAAGGCTTCAGCAAGAGATTTCAAAGGACGGGATTGCTTCTTACGGTAGGAAGGATGTAGAGAATGCAGTAAACTCCGGGGCCGTGGAGACCCTGCTGGTTTTGGACAAGCTGCTGAGGGAGGAATGGGCAGAGAGCCTCATCAGGAAAGCCAAGGCGTCCGGGGCGGATTTCCATGTCCTGAACTCAAAATTCGAGCCGGGGCAAAGGCTGGAAGGGCTAGGCGAGATTGCGGCCTTGCTGAGATACAAGGTTTAATGCTTGATTCTTCAAATATAACAAAAATGGCAAGAGAACTCTGTTTCCTGACCGTCATAGGGAAGGACCGCAAGGGCATCATCGCGCGCATCTCGAACGCGCTCTATGAAGATGGGATCAACGTTGAGGACGTCGACATGAAGGTCATGGAGGGCTACTTCGTGATGAGCATGTTCGTGGATGTTTCCAGCTCGAAGGTGAGCATGGACGAGCTCAGGGAAGAGATGGCTGGAATCGAGAAAGAAATGAGCCTGAAGATACAGGTCCAGCACGAGGACGTCTTCAAGGCCATGCACAGAGTTTGAATGGCGATTCATGGCATGTCTCCTATGTACTTAGCAGATCTTAGGCCCACGGTTCACGGATGTGAATCGGGGCACAGGTTCGGCGAAGCCTAGTGTCTTGTCTGGTTTTTATACTTAGTTATACAAAATATAACTATGGAAGTATGCGAATCGGTTCTAAAGAGCTGGGGCAACTCGGCTGCTGTGATAATACCAAAGGGTGTTGTCGAGAGGGAAAACTTGAGAATAGGCAAGAAGGTAAAAATGCTAGTGGCTCCGGGCGGCGACGGCCCGGCGAAAACATGGGGCATGCTGAAAGGCCATGGGCTGTCCGGTCAAGAGTGCAAGGACTGGGCAAGGTCCGAACTGTACAATGACTGAGGGTATGTACTTCTTTGACACCTATGCCCTTGTAGAGGTGCTTGAATCCCACGCTAGCTATTCGAGCTTTTCAAAGTGCAAGGCATTGGTGACTAAGCTAAACCTCTTCGAGCTATATACCTACCTTTACCGCGGAGGCCTTGATGACAATTCATGTGACCGGATACTGGCGCAATATCGCAGTTCCTGTATCGATTATGGCTTTGAGACGCTACAAAAGGCAGCTAAAATGAAAATGCAGAACAAAAAGCTCTCGATGGCAGACTGCATCGGCTATCAGGCAGCCTGCGAATACGGAGTGAGATTCCTGACAGGGGATAAAGAGTTCGAGGGGATGCCGAACGTGGAGTTCGTAAAATAATTACACTACAATGGCTTACAGCATAGAAGAGATTTACGAGACCGTCAAGATGACGCTCTACCATCATTTTGACATCAGGGCAGTCACGCTTGGCATAAATCTCAAGGATTGCATAGATTCTGACATTGAAAGCTTCAAGCAAAAAGTTTATGAAAAAATAACAAAGAACGCCCGCCTTCTTGTAGGCGAGGCAGATAAGCTGCAGAAGAAATACGGCATACCCATAATAAACAGGCGGATTTCTGTCACCCCCGTCAGCCTTATATCAGAGACTCTTGATAGCGAAGGGCTGATGGAAATCGCACTGACACTAGACAAGGCTGCCAAAGATTCGGGAATTGATTTTATCGGGGGATATGGGGCCCTTGTGCAAAAGGGTATGACAAAGAGCGATGAGAGGCTTATCGAATCGCTGCCCGACGTGCTTTCCAGGACTGAAAGGGTCTGCTGCTTCCTGAATGTCGCATCTAATGTCTCGGGCATGAACATGGACGCTATTATCAAAGCGGGCGAGGCAATAAAGAGTATTTCAGAGAAAACAGAGAAGGGCATCGGCTGCGCAAAGCTTGTGGTGTTTGCAAACGCCCCCGAGGACAGCCCCTTCATGGCAGGGGCATTCCATGGCGTGGGCGAGGGCGACTTTTCCCTGAACATAGGGATAAGCGGCCCCGGGGTGGTGAACTCTGTGGTTGCAAAGAATAGGGAATGCGACCTGACCGAGCTTTCGGAGATTATAAAGAAAACTACATTCAAGATAACGCGCGCCGGCGAGCTCATCGGCAGGGAGTTGGCAGGGAATATGGGAGTGCCTTTCGGCATCGTGGACATCTCACTGGCTTCGACGTCTGAAGTGGGCGATTCGGTAGGGGAGATATTAGAGAGCATGGGGCTTGAGCGTGTGGGGACACACGGCTCTACGGCTGCAGTTGCATTGCTCATAGACGCTGTTAAGAAAGGGGGCGCAATGGCGTCGGGCAACGTGGGCGGCCTGAGCGGGACCTTTATACCCATTACCGAAGACGCCAATATGGCGCGTGCAGTCAAGGAAGGGGCGCTTTCCCTTGACAAGCTGGAGGCGCTCACTGCGGTTTGCTCAGTCGGCCTTGATATGTTTTTAGTTCCGGGCGACATACCTGCCGAGACTGTATCTGCGATAATCGCGGACGAGCTGGCTATAGGCGTAGTCAATAACAAAACCACTGGAGTCAGGATAGTGCCTGTGCCCGGCGCAAAGCCCGGGGACTGGGTAAACCTCGGCGGCTTGTTGGGGGAAGGGCCGGTGATGCCTTACAACAAGTTCTCTTCAAAAGACTTTATCAACAGGGGCGGGCGGCTGCCTGCGCCCGTTACGAGCATGAGGAACTAGGGCTCGCACACCCCGTTCACGCAGCGCCCGAAGTCACAGAATTTACCTGCATCGCTAGGTGGCCTGCAGTCCGCATCACTAGTGCAAATATAAGCATTGCAAAGTGCCCGGTTCACTGCAGCAGAGGCAGAGCGCTCTGCAGTAGCGGCTTCTGAATCAATAGACCTGCTTGCAACAATGGAAGCATGCGAGAGCCATCCGTCGAGAAAGCCAACTTGCCATAAAACAATAAGGACTATTACGGCAATGACCGATACCGCCAGCAAAGCCAGCATATCTTTATTCATGGTTTAGGTTTTATAATAAAGAGAATAGGGCGCAAAAAGCACCCTTTAGCTCATAGGATTGCCGCAGTTTGGGCAGAACTTGTTCCCAGTTGGAACGTCACCTTGGCATTTCGCGCATTTCACGTTTGCAGCCACAGCCATGGCTTGCTGCTGGACGAAGGGCGTCCCGCATTCAGCGCAGAACTTGGTGTTGATGTCATTCATCGCACCGCACTTTGAGCACTGCTTCTTTGGTGCCGGCGCAGCCTGATTCTGCATATTGGTTTGGGCCATGTTCTGTGCAGACATCATCCCCATGCCGACACCCATGCCCATCCCTGCTCCCATTCCGGCCATGGCAGCTCCGCTTCCGTCGCCGCCCTTGGCCATGCCTTCCGCAGCACCCCCCATCATCTTACCCTGCTGCATGGTCATATAAGCCTGGCGCATGCCAGGGTCATTGAGCCCTAAAGCGCCCATGCTGGACCTCTGATCTACCGCCTTCTGTACCTCTTCGGGCAGGTTGAGGTTGAGGTTACCTAAGCGGGTTATCTCGACACCATAAGGTTTTAGGTCATCCTTGACCTTTGAAAGTACCATGGTGCTTATCTCATCAAGCTGTGATGGGAAATCCACGACTGTAAGGCCTTTGTTTTTTAGCTCGCCCAATAGGTCGTTGAGGCCCCTGACAAGCTGGCCCTTTATCCATTCGACAACCTTGTCAGCGCTTGCCGCATGGAGCGTGCCGACGAACTTGGTAATAAACACCTGCGGATCGATCACTTGGAAGGCGAATGTGCCGAATGCGCGTATGCGAACAAGGCCGAAATCCGGATCCTTGAAAACCATGGGCTCGGCAGTGCCAAACTTCTGGTCGGTGAACTCCTTCATCCAAATGTAATATACTTCTCCGACGAACTTCTTGCCAGTTGCCGCCTCAAACAAGCCGCCCAGCCATGGCAGGTTGCCAGAGCTCAGCATATGGCTGCCCTCCTCGAGGATGCCATATACCTTGCCGTCTCTGAGGAAGACTGCGCGCTCATCTGCATTAACAACTATATTGTCGCTCGAAACTATATTCTTTGGCAGCCTCCATAAGATGGTGTTCGCAGCCTTGACCTCTTTAGGCCATTGGTGTGTGGCAGCCCCCGGATTTAAAAAGCCCATTTTTGTTTCACCTGTTTAGTTTTACACTGAGATTCCCAGCATCACATTCTTCCTTTCGTCTAAAAGCTTGTTGAAGTCCTTCACCAGCAGGACCGTGTTTGTCATCTCGGCCCTGTCTGATTCCTCAACCATGACTGAGTTCTTAGCCTTTGCAACACTCGCCTCTATTTGAGGTAGTTTGATGAATAGGCTATTGTCATAGTCATAAAGGCGGTTAAGGGCATCCTCCTTGACCTTCACAGCATCGAAAAGGCCGGCATATCCGGCTTCGGCATGTGCCACCTTTTCTATTGAAAAGTCCAGGTTGTCTATTGCAGACTGCACTTTGCCCACATTCGCCAGATCGGCCTGTTCAGTCAGCAAGTCCCTGATCCCCTCGAGCGAGGCTCTAATCGCCCTGAGCTTGTCAGCAAGGAAGCCCCGCAGGATGCGGTCTGACTCCCTAATCTGCTCTTTCTCCTTGTAGCCCTTGAACCCAGGTATTTTCTTTTGTATGGACTCGAAGACATTCGACTCTCCGCCAACTCTTGTTCGTATATCCTCCATCGTCTTACCTCTTTATTGCATATGCAGGTCGCTGGCCCTTTATGACCTTGCCTGCCGAGCCATCCACAAGTATATAATATGACTTGTCATCCAGGTTGTATTTCACGAACCATATGGCAGCATGCATAAGCTCCCCATCCTGCGTCTTGGTCTTGCTGTCTAGTGAGCTCAGGGTGTCCAGCTGCTTCTGCGCCTCCTTTTCCTGGAAGCAGCAGACGCTGCCACGGGCCTTGTCCTTGGCTTCGTCTTCGGTCACATCGCCGTTGAGGATTTCGCCCTCGTTATTGAGCTTGCCGGGATCGAAGAGCTGCTTCTCGGAAACCGAGAATTGATAATTGTCGACAACATAGTCCTCGAGCCCCCTTATAGATATGACTGGCCAGTCATAGTTCTTATCGATACAGCGTTGCACTCTGCGCGGGCCCCTGCTGTATTTGGCATTTATTCCCGCGTTTAGGAGGCCACCCATTATGCCGCCCATATTGCCTTGTTTGGCTTCGCCTGCAGCGTTCCTAATACCGGTGATACCGCTACCTGCAGTACCACTAAAGTCAGTCCTGCAGCGGATGGGGATTATCCAATAAGGCACATACTGAAGCTTCAGGTCTACTATCGTCGAATTCTTGGCAACGCCGGATCTCAGCAAGCCTTCGTCCATCCATTTCTGGGCGATCTCGGATGCCTTGTCGGCAGTTATCTTGTTCACCATCATGGTATGCTTCTGCACCTCTTTCCAGTCTCCGCCGGAACCCACGCTTATAGCGCTTCCACAGTACTGGCAGGTTATCACCGATGTGCCAAATGGTATGCTCAGGGGAGCACCGCACTTTGTGCACGACATAGACTCGTTGGCCATTTTAACGGGTTAAGATTTTTGATAATTATGGTTTTAGGGTTTAAAAACGCGTAATAGGAATTTTTAAATAAGTGAACATTAATATCAAGAATCAAAATGTTCAACGACATAATAGCCAATGTGGCGGCAGGCGCTATAAGCGGTAAGATGACACAGGGGATGGGAGCAGTCCAGATCTCTTTTGACAAACCCAAATATGCACCTGGGGAAACCGTTAGCGCAAAAGCGCGCTTCATGCTAGACAAGCCTAAGAAGGCCTCGGGATTCCAGGTTACGGTCACAGGAAGCCAGGAAAGGGAGAAATACTCGAACGATAAGCTTAAAGACAAGAAGTCTGAAAAAATCCTCTCCTCATCGTTCTACGCCCGAAACGAGCAGATACCGTCCCCGGAGGACAAAAAAGGCTTTGTGGAACTTCCCGCAGGAAATCATGAGTTGGTTTTTCAGTTCCAGCTCCCAATCGCTCAGCAGCCGCCTGCACCAGAAGAGAAAAAAGGGATGTTCGGCAAAAGCATCGAGAAATGGGTTTACCGCAGCCCCACTTTCACAATAAGCGGCATTCTACTCTCAATGGGCATGTCCACTATACAAGGCGAAGCCAAATTGCTCGTGGACTGGCCATACTGCGAGGTCAAAGCCCAGGAATGGGATTCCGAGTCCAGTACACGAGGAGACGGTTGGGATCAAGACAAAGCGGCAGACGAAGGGGGTTGGGACCAAGATACCTCGTCTCAGGAGGGGGGAACTCCTGCTAAGGAAGACCCAGCAGGAGGTTGGGACTAATATCGAAGGCATCGCAGATACAAGGTGCTTTGAGAGTAAATAATCTTAGTTTGCTTTTTAAGCATCCTCCAGTTTTCTTAACATGAACAGAAGGCTAATGCAAAACCGAAAGGGCCAGTCGGCAGCAGAGTACATGAGCACCTACGGATGGGCTATTTTGGTGATTTCCATCATAGGGGTGGTCATATGGCAGCTTGGACTCTTTGACATGGGCAGCAAGCTGACCCCGACATACTCAGGCTTCAGCGTTTTGGTGCCGAGGGAGTGGGTGATGAAGGACATGGGCAGCAGCTGTGTGTTCACTGTACTAATGGCTAACAGGGCGGGTGAGAGCCTAAGCGCCATAAGCCTTGAGGGGAATGCGTGTACGCCGCCGAATATCACGCAGGGGGCGACATCAGTCTGCCAGAGGACAATCCAGTCATGCGCCGCCGCAGGGGGCGCTTACGAGCTAGACGCCGTGATAACATACCAAAGGGCTTCCGACGGACAGGCATTCCAGAGCGCAGGAACCTTCTGGGGGAATGTGGAGTGAGTTTTAAAGTCAGATTATTAAATTAAGTTAAAATGACAGTCATTGCAGTAGTGGGGGGACAATGGGGAGATGAGGGAAAAGGAAAAATAGTCGACTTTTTGGCTGAAAAGGCGGACGTCGTCGCCAGGGCCACGGGAGGCAACAACGCAGGGCATACTGTCGTCGTGGGCGACAAGGTTTTCAAATTCCATATATTGCCCTCAGGGACTATACATCCGGGCAAGCTGAGCGTATGCGGCAACGGGATGGTCATTTACCCGCCCCAGATAGTCAAAGAGTTGGAAGGGCTCGAAGGGGACGGGTTCAAGATTAGTAAGGAGCAGCTCTTAATCAGTTCGGCCGCGCATGTCATCACCGAGGAACAAGTCGAACTGGATAAAAAAACCGGAAAAAAAGTTGGTACTACTGGAAGGGGGATTGGCCCCTGCTACATGGCCAAGATTGAGAGGACGGGCATGAGAATGGGCGACTTTGTTAAAGGTGATTCCCCAGAGGCCGAAAAGCTGCGGCCCTTGGTAGCGGACACATATATTGCCCTAAACAAGGCAATTGAGAGTGGCAAAAACATGCTTATAGAGGGGGCTCAGGGCACGATGCTCGATATAGACCACGGCACTTACCCTTATGTCACGTCGTCCAACCCCACTGCAGGGGGCGCCTGCACCGGGCTGGGCATCGGGCCGACAAAGATTGACAAGGTCATCGGCATAATGAAGGCTTACACTACAAGAGTGGGAAGGGGACCCTTTGCGACAGAACTGGGCACCGATGAGCAGACAATGCATGAGTCCAAGGGCGAGAGGATCACAGAAGAGGAAATCAGGAAGGCCAATGGCGGCGATGAATACTATGCGGGCAAGGTCTTAAGGGTAAGCGGCGCCGAATACGGCACCACGACAGGGCGCGCAAGAAGGACGGGATGGTTCGACGGCGTCATCGCGGATTACGCCCGCAGGATAAACGGTTTGACATCAATCGCACTTACAAAGCTGGACTGCTTTTCTGATTTAGAGAAAATCAAGGTGTGCACGGCTTACGAAATAGAGGGTGAAGAAACAAAGGACTATCCCGTGAGCCTGGAGAGGCTTGAGAGGGCGAAGCCTGTTTATGAGGAGATGGGAGGCTGGAACTGCGACATATCAGGCATAACAAGGTTTGATGAGCTCCCGAAAGAGGCTGTGGATTATGTCAATAGGGTGGAGGAGCTGTGTGGAGTGCCCATATCCATATTGTCGACAGGACCTGAGAGGAGCAAGACTATGGTTCTAAAACCTGATGAGCTGTTCTGAAAGGAGAGCTTATTCTAAGCCGAGCCCTTCCTTAAGGACTCTGGACCTTTCTTCGGGGATCATGCTCTCCATGAGCTTGCCTATTATAACCTGCATCGAGGCGCTGGCATCCGCGACCATGTTCTGCAGCTCTGATTTTGTTATGGTTATTGAATCAGGGGTGAGTATCTCGACAGCCGAAGGCCCGTATCTCAATGCCATGTACACAAGCACGTGCGGGTCCCTTGCCACGAAGGTGGCTTCGACGAAACCTGAATAAAGCTTCTCTTTTTCTATGACAGGGTGGAATTTAACTATCCTCAGTGTGACACCCTCTTCCTTTTTCATATCTTTGAGGAGAGTGTTCTTCAATGCTTCGGCCACGGCTTCCTGGTCATTGCCATGGGATTCTATAAAGAATGTGGCTTCTATGCCACCTTCCCGTAGCGAGCGGTCTGCTGCGTCCTCGTTGCCCTTTACGACAAGGATGCCCTCGGGGCGTTTCTTTTCAGCCATCTTTTTGACAGGGCTATTGATGTTAGAGATATAAAAGGCTTATTCATTGTAAGAAAAGGATTAGAAAAAATTAACGAAAAAGCCTGAGAATAATATGTCCCACACGTGTTTCTTTATATGTTTTTATACTCAATAATATAACATTACAGTTAAACAGACGCAAATGGCACGATTCGACGAAGCGGAAAAAAGGAACCTGGATGTAAGGATATGCAGAAAATGCAATGCGAGGAATCCGAAAAAGGCGGAGCGCTGCAGGAAATGCGGCAGCACGCAGTTGAGGGCCAAGCACAAGGAGAAGAAAGGGAAGTAAGCGCTGAGCCGCTGCAACCTATCAGGCTAAGATGGCTATAACCGATGCCTTATCAGACGCATGGCACGGGCTGGAGGACAAGGCCTGGTCCCTGTCGGATTTCCTTGAGGACAAGGGAATCCCCCTGTCCAGCTTCTGCCAGGACAAGAACATAAGCCCCATGTGGATATTTCTAGGCATAATAATAGCAATAATACTTATCCTGTCGCTGGCGAGCGGTGATGTAGCGAGCGGTGATGCCGTTCTCATCTTAAGGCTGAATGATGAAACGGGCAATCCTATCCAGGCGGACTTCGATCTCGTCCACACACAGAGCGACAGGTCTGTGGCAGGCGAAAGTGGGAGAGACGGCAGGGCGACGGTGCCTGAACTGGCACATGGCGATTACACGCTTACCATTGTTTCAACCCAATACTCCGGAAGCACGCCTATTAAGATAGATAAGGATGAGACTACAGTAACCTTCAAGGTCACGACAAAGAAGGGCACCCTCAGGGTTTCCGCAAACAACGAGGAGGGGGGTTATATAGCTACAGGGAGCATCGAGGTAAGGAAATTCCCAGGCAACGAGATAGTCGAGACCAAGCAGATAAGCGGCGCGTCCTCTTATGATTTTGAATTGCCTGTGGGCACATATAAGGTAATAATACGCTCGGTATCGGGCGGCGAGCTGGAGAGCCAGACGAAACAAGTAGATGCAAATCAGGTGGCAGAGGTTTCATTCAGCGTCAGTGAAGAGGCGGCAAGCTCTGCCGGCGTCAAGATTATAGTGAAGGATGAGAACGGCAACGCCCTGCCCGGCGCTTATGTAGTCCTTTACAACGCAAGGAACGACGCGGCTTTGGGGGCGCAGCAGCAAACAGACGCCTCCGGCCAGACTACATTCACAAACATACCGGTGGGGACATCCGTGTACCCAACGGCATTCATGCCCAGCAACCGAAGGTACGGCCAGCTGGACGCGCTCTCGAGCAAGAACAAGAGGATAACGGTCAGGGACTCTCTTGAGACTATAGAAGTGGAACTTCCCCTCAATGGCAGGGTTGAGGTGACGGTCTGGGACAAGGAAAGTCGCATGTATATCAACGGGGCGGAAGTCGTTATAAAGAACAAGGCGGGTGATACCCTGAGCGAGCCCAAGGCATCCACAGGCGAGGGAAAGGCCGAATTCACAGGATTCGAGGAGAACGAGGAGGTCTATGCCTTTGTAAGGGCAGAGGGCTACCTTGACTACGGCAGCGCACAAGACGTAAGGCCTGTTAGCTACTCCAGCACGTTAAGGCTGACGGCATCTATGGAAAGGGACGGGTCAGTAATACAATCGATAATAACTATACTGCCTGTCGATGTGCATGGTGATGCTGTGGACGGGGTCACAGCCCTGCTGTCGAATATTGATAACGATTTTGTAGGTTCCAAGACAGGCAACATAAGCTTTGAGGTGGATTCACGAAGCCTCTACAATGCGGCGCTTCACAAGCCCGGCTTTTTGAGAGTGTTACTGGAGGGCATAAGCGCAGGTACCCACACTGCGGAGATGCTTGTTTCAAACAGCGCAAATGCAGGAGACATAACAATCTGCCTGGATGCTGACATAAACGGCATGCTATCACCGGCGACGGGCACAGTCGAGCTCTTCTCGCAGCACGGCAGGCTGCTGGATAGGAAAGACAGCATAGGCGGCGACAACGACAGCTGCGTCACTTTCCATGACCTACCGCAGGGATGGCAAGTATATGCGCGCGCATCAAGCGACGGGCATGAGCCTGTTGAGAGCGAACTGCACACAATACTCGCAAGGCAGGACGGCGAGAACCTGATTGGGCTTACATTCGGTTCGCTCCCGCAGAACGCCGCTGCGGTAGGGGATATCAAAGTCTGTGTTGCAGACGAGACAGGCAGCGCTATCGGACTTGCGGAGGTCCTCCTTTATGATTATGATTTAGAAGGGCCGGGGTGGGATGGAGATTTCAGGCTTGCCACCGCAAGCGACGGCTGCGCTATATTCAGGGACATACCCATTGAGAAGACAGACTACGAAGGCATCCTCAGCCCTGTGATGGTGTACGCTATTGTGTCGGCACAGAATTACGCGGCTTACAATGGGAAGGCAGAGGGCAATGTCGTCGAGGTTCAGGCAAACAGGATTACACCCCTCAATGTCAGGATGAGCCCGGGGCAGTCTATCTGCATAAGCGCCATGAGCGGAGGCACACCTTTAGCCGGCGCGGGCATATCCCTCTGCGCAAACGCGCTCTGCAACCAGATGCTGGAAACAAAGACAGCTGAAAGCGACGGGCATGTGCTCTTCAGCTCGAATGTCGCCTCGGTTACGGTCAAGGTGGTGCCGGGCAGAAGCGACATGGAGGATGAGAAAATCCAAAGCTTCCCACTCTCTGAAGTGACGCAAGGCCAGTGTGGCAGGGTTGATATAGAGTCTATAAGCCAATACACCTCAGTAAGCCTTGACGGATTGTGGGAAGGCCTTGTCGAAGTGGAGCCATACACATCCAATGAAATCGAGTTCGTGGTTCTGATAGACGGGGCGCCGATGACAGGCGGAGCTATGCCAACAGGAGGCGATAACAGGGTGCTTGCTGATGACGGCACTGAAGTGCTTCTGGAAGTAAGCGGTGACATAGAAGGTGGAACAATTAGGACAGTGGATGCTACACTGGGCAGCTATGCCATGCCCTTCATTGCGCCGGGCGAAGCCGGCAGCTACCAGATGACCCTAAGTGCAAGCATAATGGGCTGCGACTCTTGCAGAGGCGACGAGAGAAGGATAAGCGTAAGGGTTATTGATTATGAGGATGATATAGAGGATGAGGATCCGGGATATTATGAGCCGCCAAGCACTGAAGAAACGGCAGAGGATTACTACAGTGATACGACAACGAGCACTGAGGAAGTAATAAGCAACCTTGAGAGCAGCTACGGGCAACAGATGTACCAAAACTCGATACAGGTCTGTATCGTGGACGCGGACACCAACGAGCCGATATATGACAGCAGCATAAAGACCTACCACACTGGCGGGTCTGCGCTTGCAGGGGCTTCCTCGGGCCCCAGCTATGCCTCGCCGCAGCAGATGTCAGGCTATGGCCAGCAGTGGCAGGAAACACGTAGGATACAGAACTGCAGGGTTTTCCTAGGTTATACATCCACCCAGGGCATGGCGACTTCTACGATTTTATCCAGCTTCCACATACAGGCAAGCGCCAACGGCTATGAGGAGTACGACAGCAGCAAGGCCAGGGAAAGCATTGATGTTGCCCTTGCAGGCCCGAACGGCTTCCTAACCATAACAGTAAAGCTTAAGAGGAGCGGCTCTGCCAGGATGGGCGAGGGAACCATAACCAACCCGGCCAGGGAGCTCGAGCTCAGGAGCGCCGACTGGAAGGCACAGGGCTCAGATAGGAGGGATTCTACAACCATACACCCGCTTGTTACAAACATTGATAGGGATATAATCCTTGCGATAACCTACACTATCGACATGCCCACAGGAAGCAGCCTGGACTACTCTGTAGATTATAAAGTCTCGGGCAATGATTGTTATGAGATTGAAGCCTATGAAGCCAGGGAAGGCGAAATAGGGAGGAGCCTCAGCTTCTGGAGAGGCCAGCAGGTCGTGGAAGACCTTGTGACCCTGCATACAAAAGACTCCTGCTGGAACAACAATCCAGAGCTCGAAAAAGCGTTCACAATAAGCCTGGAGGGCAGGCTGCTTCAGATAGGAGAGAGGGAGACGAAAGGCCAGAGCTTCGCGCCCGTGAGAGTCAGTGTCAATCCTGCAGTCGGCGCTACGAAGACCGTAAGAGGGCTCAGCGGGCTGCAGTCGCTGTCGGGCAGCATGGAGTTCTCGCAAGGTGTAGCGACCATAGGGCAGCTGCCCTACTGCATACCCGCAGAGGCAAAGACAGGCGACGGGCACCTCGTTTCTTCAAGGCAGAGTGACCCTGCCGCCGCAGAGAAGAAGATAGTGATTGAATTTAAGCCAACAAGCTTCCCGGACACGCTAGATGATTTAGTAGGGAGGGTCGAAGAGTACATCAGGACCAGGATTAGGAAGGCGCCGATGGACTGCAAGGCTTATATCAAGGTGCTTGACGAGGGCATGGGGAGGATAGAGGTAGGCCAAACAGGCTTTGGCTGCCATGACGCTTCATCGCCCGAGGGCGCAAGGCAGGCCCAGCCCTGGGAGAGGCTGTTCTGCGAGACTATTGCTAAGGGGGCTTCGCCGCAGCTAACCCTGGGCGGCTCTTATGAGATGAGGACTGAATCAAGATGAACAAAAAGATATCGAGCATCGGGATTTTGACGGCTTTGTTATTATCAGCTTTGTATCTTCCCCTAGCTTTAGCAGAGGAGACCCTTGTCGGTGTCGTGTATCGAGGCTGGACAGAGGCCGAGTGCAAAAGCTCTTTCGGGAATCAGCCTTGGATAACCAACGACATCACCAATCTCAACCTCGGTGAGCAGAAGTATAACGAGTACAAAGGACCTTTGTTGTTGAGGGGACAAGAGACAGGATGCTTCTGCGGGCAGGAGAAGATACTCAATCAGGACAAGACCACATGCGTGGATTGTGCTCTCCACGACAGGAACGCTGTTTATCATAGCAACGAGAACGCGGAGCCCGGGGCTGTGCTGATGGTTAATGGCGTGGATGTGGGCTGCAGGTGCGCTAAGAAGGAGGGGAATAAGGATTTTGCTGCCGTTGTAAACGGGAGGTGCACTTATGTGGACAGGAGCGAGATGAACTCTGCATGCGCTGCGAGGTATGGAAGCGAGGGAGTTCACACCTGCTCAGGCCAGGAGGGCGAGACGAGCATTGGAAGCGCAGAGTTCCAGGGCAGGTCCATCGACTGCTGCTGCGAGCCCAATTACCAAAGCTCTTTCAACCAGATGACCCAGAAGTATTTCTGCGAGAAGCTTGGCGATGGAGTCACGCCTGCGAGCGCTCTCTGCGCCCAGAGGGGAGGGGCAGCGGGCTACGGGAACAACCTCATCGAGTGCCCGGAGAGCATTGTAAAAGCAATCAGCGGCATAGGCACGCCCACGCAGGCCGAGAAGGATGATGCGAACGCCAGGTTTGTCAGCAGCGGGCTGGGCTCGAAGCCGGACGGGGGCGCCTTGTACTGCTGCTGCAAAGAAGGTGACTTATTTGTAGGAGGTAAATGCATTTCCAGAGGATTGGACAAATGTAATGCCATAATACCAGGTAGCATCGAAGGCGCAAGTGGAATCGGGCCGATAACCCAATCATTCACTTATCCAATGGGTTACGATATGAAATTTGAAGAAAACCTTACTAGAAGAGTCACTCAACAGAACTTGAATTGCTATTGTCCCAGCGGCACAATACCCTACGACAGCAATGGGAAAGGTTATGACTCGTGTAAGAATGTGACAAAAGAGACTATAGATATTAAGTGTGTTACTGCAACTCAGATGTCAGAATCCTTGGAAAAGTCCATTAGTAATTACATCAAGGATAAGAAGACGCCAATTAAAGACAAGGATGGTGCTGAGATAGCTATATGTGACCAACAGGAGGTCACAGCTAAGAATGAAGGTAAGTTCTCATGCGGCGCCAGCATGGTCGGTGCGGGAGCGCTTAATGGTTTGACCGGGCTTACTATAGGGGCAATCATACTGGGGGCTACTGCCAGCAAAGCGGCTAGTTATGTGACGACGAATTCACAAGCTGCAGATGCCGCAATTGCGGCTACAACTTCGGTGGGTACAACCCCTGCGGCAACTGCTACGGCAGCTAGGCAAGCTCAACGAATAGCTGCGTTGGAGGCATCGGAAACTTTAGCAAAGAGTAACTTAGAAGCGGCAAGAGCTACACTAGCGAGTCTGAGAAACCAATATGGCGCGACATCTCAACTAATCACAGATCAGACAAGGAGAGTCAATCAGGCAGCCGATGCATTGTTGGATACAAGCAGGAGACTAATTAGCGCAAGAACAGCTGCCTTACAAACTACTGCAACTTTGTCAAGGGAGGCTCAAAGAGTTCAGCTTGCAGCAAGAAATCTACAAACAGCAAGGCTTGCGGGAGATCCCGCTGCCATTAGAACTGCAGAAGGAACCTTAAGGACTGCTGCAAACGCGCTCAGGAATACTCAGATGGATGATATGGCAAGATTGATTTTGCAAAATGCTGATGATGCTTACAGGAGTGCACGCGCGGTAAGGCTCGGTATGTTCGGCAACTTCTTCAGCAAACTTGGCAAGGGAACGGTGAAATTCTTAAAGGCAAACTGGCTCTGGTTTGCTATAGACAATGGAGGTGGCGCACTGTTAGGCCTCGCGCAAGCCTTGACTAGTGAAAGCGCAAGAGCTGCATTAATACTTAACCCGGGCAGCAACTCGGTTTGTAGGACGCAATTAGTATCAGATGGCAAGATAACGGAATATGATAAAGAGGCTATAACCATATTTAAAAACACTCCGCGGGGTTTATCTGAGGGGTCCGGGGAACAATTGGTGTACACAGTCAAGACTGTGGAGATAACCCCACAATATTCCTTCCTAGGTTCATGGAACGTACTCACTGCATTGGGCGGTGGAAAATGGAATATGAATAACCTCATAGGCCGATTATTTGAGGGAGTCGGCACGAAGGAGCATGTAGTCGAATTAGGGTACACCCAACGGGGCTATATCTGCAAAGACTGCAAGAGTAGCGGTGGGACATACACTTGCGAGTGCAACAAGATTATGGAATACACACCGAATCCCCTACACATAGAAGACGGCGAGGTTGTTGCAGATGCCGTCTATATATAGGTCTCGCTTTTATAATCACTCCAATAAATTCAAATACAATGAAAAAGACCTTTGGACTCTTAGTAATTCTGGTATTATCGACGGCATCTGCGGAAAATTTGGTATTTACTTTTGGTGATTCCGGAAATGCAAAACTCGAGATATCGCAGGAATTTGATTTAGATGCAGATTACGCCAATATTATGGCCTCTGCAGATGAAAGTGGTGTCATGTCATTTAGTGGCAAGCTAGTTGACAGCCTTGGAAGTCTTGATCCGGATTACAACTTAAGATTTCTATTGAGCGCGGATGAGGTAGAAATAATATTTGGCATTACTGGCGAGGGAATAAGAGAAATTTTAGAGATAGGTGGCGAATTTGATATAAAAGTTGTGCTTTTGGGCCAGAATAATGAGCTGAATTTAAACATAGAGGGTATGCTAAGCAAAAGGGTTCTCGAGGAAATCCTCTTAGTAGACACTAGTTCGGTGGAATTAGGTGCGCAGATGATTAAGAGGGAAATTGAAGATACATTCAATGAAATTTTTTCATCAAGCTTGTTTATCAGCAGGCCATCCGTTATTATTAATGGGATTGAATTAAAAGAAAGTGCAGGCGGATATTCTCTAACCTTAGATATGACTATAACGGGCTGGGGCGAACTCATGTCATACTTGACTTATTTGGATGATTCTGAGGAAGGGATGCCCTTAAGTTGTCTAGGCATTAGTGAACATGAGATACTTGGTTCTATAATCGGTGTTGAAAGTGAAAGCCATATCGAGGTCATCGCATCCGATAATTCTATAGGGGGTAAAGTCAAGTCTTCATTGAGGTCCTCATCAGCCCCCTCGAGAGTTACTCTTCAGTACCTAAATATAGAATTGTCTAAAATTGGCGATGAGACCACACTACAGGGTTCTGCAACATTTAATGATATGTCATCGGCTATGAGTTGCCTAATGAAGATCGCACTGCCTGGGGAGTATATAGTTTCATCTATAGATTATACTATTACAAAGCCTTTTGGGGGGCAAGCGATACAATCGCTAGAGGCAACCCTTGAAGGCATTGCCAAAAAGTCTGGAGAAAAGTGGAGAGTAGAAATCCCTGCCGAGGTCACCTCGGACATGGACATCACCGTCAAGGCCCCCTCGGGCATGTCCATCCTCTCAGTGAGTGGCGGAAGAAAGACCGGCGAACGTGCAGCGGTATCCAACCAGGGTGAGGACTTCACAGTAACCTACGGGGAAGCTGAAGAAGACTACACAATGTGGATTCTTATAGCAGTGGGCGTTCTCCTCTTAATCTTCCTCGCGAAGAGGAAGAAGGCTTAGCTAAGCAGCCACTTCCAGAGGGGAACATATCGTATCCCTTCCTCAGATTTTTCAGTATCCCTAGTAAGTATGGTGAGGCTCTTTGCCTTGGGAAAAAGCTTCTTGAACTCCAGCAAGCCCTTGAGCTCCCTGCTGCCAATGTCATCCGTGTATGTGACATTTATCGCCTCAATGCTGCCGTCCCTGTCTTTAACAACGAGGTCTACCTCATTCCTGCCCTTCCAATAATAAGTCTCGTTTCCTCTCCGCTTCAGCTCCACGAAGGCCATGTTCTCAGCCAGCCTGCCGAGATCTGCGGAAAACATGAAGCTGACCGCATTCCTTAGGCCATTGTCTATGCAGTAGGCCTTTTTCGGATTCGCCTGCTGTACCTTCAGAGAATAGTCAAACATTGGGGACAGGAAGACCATCCCGGACTCTTCCAGGTAGGAAAGGTATTCCATCACTGTCTCTTTCCCCACCGGCATGCTGCCCTTAATTGATTTGTAATACCCGTTTATGCTGAATTGCGATGAGACGTTCGCAAGGAGGAACTTTGCAATGGCCCTCAAGAGTGCGGGATTCCTGACGCCGTGCTTTTCCACAATGTCCTTGTAGAGAGACATCTCGTAGTAGGTCTCAAGCGTCTCCCTCCAGAGCGCCTTCTCGGCACCTATTGCCTCGGGAAAGCCGCCCTTCTCGAGATACTCGCCGAGGAGGCTCTTCACCGCGAAGCGCTCCTGAGAATATTGTACGTCTATTCCTACTTCGACGCCCTTTAGCCTCAAAAATTCCCTGAAGCTGAATGGGAACATAGTGCGATATAGAGTCCTGCCCCTCAGCTGTGTTGCAATCTCACCCTTCGAAAGCAGGGCGCTGGAACCCGTGACATAAACCGCGGCACCCTCCCGTTCATAAACCCGCCTTGCAAAAAGCTCCCATCCCGGGACCGATTGCACTTCGTCGAGGAAGAGGTGAACCTGTTTGCCCTTGTTTCCGGGGTAGAGCTCATAATAAGCTTCCATGAGCTCGCCGAGGTCGGGAAGGCTTAGGGGGGCTAACCGGTCGTCGTCAAAGTTTATGTAGATCATCAGCTCCCTCGGGACGGCTTTTGAAAGCCCTTTCATTATCTGATAGAAATAGAAGGTTTTGCCTGAACGCCGGACGCCGCCCACGACCATCACTTTTTTCGCGCGCGGCAGCTGCATGTCCCGGCCAATAAACTCGGGAAGGCCCGAGCTATGGAACTCTTTTATGAGGTATTTGAACTGCTCCTTTTTCCTACTTATAGTATTATCTTCCATAGAAGACCGATATTATTAGATAGTTGGCGTATATAAACGACTTCTCGGGATTTCGCTTAGCCTATAAAAAGTGTCGATTATAAACGACATTAAATGCGTCTTATGTCGGATATAATCGACATTAGGCCTGGCGAAGAGGAAGAAGAAGTAGATTTTCGCAGATAGGATTGCCAAGTGTAAAGCATGATTTTACATATAGTTTGATTTTGCCCTGCTTAATCCATAAAAATGGAATTTGATAGATAAGTATACGATACTATCGTAAAGCTATATAAAGAGCCTTGTGCCCCCAATCCGGGAGAAGAGTTCATATTAACCCAGGGTACAAAAGAGTTTTACTATATTCAATTTTTCAAACAAAATAGTACAACTATTTTGCCTTTTTGGACGCTTTCGCCTTTTCCTTTCGTCTCATTCGCCGTATCTGGCTCTTGAACTCCTTGTCCAGGCGTTCCAGCTCGGCCATGGCAAACTTCTTGAAGACCGTCCACTCGTACTCGTTTATAGTCTTGCCTCTGAATCGACTGTAGTACTTTTCAGTCAGCTTTCCAGGGGCATCCCTGAGTTTTATTAGCCTCCCATACCACCAAACCAGTATATCCGCATTGCCATTATGGATCTCCATGGGGGCGCTCCATCCGCGATAGTAGTCGCTTTCCCCCCAGGGGCTGAGCTTCGCTAGCTCTTTCAGGTCCTTCTTTTCCATATGCTCGAACTTCGGACCGAGATCATTGAGCCTCAGGAAAAATGTTGTCGTGCCCATGAGTAGTTATCATTAAGAAGCTAAAAAGAAACTATTGTAAAAATATCCTGGCGATTGTAGCATTCCCCATCTCGCCTTCGCGAAGAAGAAGAAATAATCACTCTGCCATCACCCTCTTAATCTTATATGGAACCCTCCATCTGTCGAAGAATTGCATAGCCTCGTTCTCCGAAGATACAGGAATAATTATCGCGTTTCCTGATATCTTCTCAGCACCTAAATCCTTGATAATCCCGCTATTTGAGTCTCTTCCGGCTAAAGCATACTGAAAACGCACTCGGTCGGATTTGTCAAGTTTTCCGGGTTCAAACTGAAAAAGCGTCTTTGATTCATAGCCTAGAGATTTTGAAAGCGCTTGCCCACTGAGGAGAGATATGCCTTCCCGGATAACCGACTGCCACAAAGGTTCGCTGAGAATATTCTCAAAGAAAAGTACGCTTACATGGGCCTCGATATCGTTCGATGACAGTAGCTTAGTAAGCGTCCCCGTCAGTTTTACACGATCTGCCGAGGCTTCAGCTAATACAGCGATGTCGATATCGCCCGGATTCAGCTTCCCCTTGGCTGCTGAGCCAAAGAGGACTACATCTCTCACGCCTTTGTGGGACTTCCGGTATTCACTGCTCAATTCCGACAATCTTTTCAAGTCTTTCGACGGCATCTTTAAGCTTAGTAACATCCACGATTCCCAGTGAGCCGAAATAGGTTTGCCTGTAAGTATCAAAGAGTGGGCTTAGAAGGTCGTAGGCTCCCTTGTCGAGCTTCTCGAGAATCTTGAACCTTTCGGTATGGTTGGATACAATCCTAGAAGTCTTTTCATAAATCAGATAATCTGCGAGCGTAGTGAGGCACTTGTAGTAGATCATTGCGGCAACATTATAGCGCTTTTTGGAATAAGACTCCTCGGCGCTCGGCCTATATTCTGCATAGTTATCCTTTAATGTCTCTTTAAAACCCATGTTAATGTTTTAACAAAGAAGCTTAAAAATGCTTTATTTGTTAATATGTTAACAACTTCCGAGTACGGGACGATTGCAGGATGTGGACCCCCATTACCACGGGCGTACTCCCGTTAATCTTCCTGGTGATAAGCCTGCGCGCTGCTAAAAGAAAGAAAAAAGGGCTTATATCCTGCTCAGTGTCGGCTTGCCCCTGCGGTACTTGTTCGCTCGGTAGCCCTTCGCACCGCCCCGTCCTGAGAGATTTATGAAGCGTATCAGGAAGAGTGCTGCAATCACTATAACCACTAC
>CAYMNU010000007.1:0-11225 GCA_964391885.1 uncultured archaeon
GGATTTTTTAACATCATCCCCCTAAGAAAGGCATGGGGCTTTTCGGAGGGAAGAAGGATAGGAAGGATCGGCAGGCGCCGTTGGATTATTTGTCATACCCCTACGGAGCGCCTCGCGAGCCAAGCCAGCCAAACCCCTGGCAGCTGGCCAGGATGCGTGCCGAAGAGGATAGGGCAAAGTTCTTCAACAACATCTCGGGACAAAGCTGGAACGTGGGCAAGAGCAAGATGGTAGAAGCTCTTAAGTCCAGGTCTATGCAGCCGGCCTTTGCTGCAAGAAGTATGCAGGGGCCCGCAAGGCCGAAAAGAAAAACACAGGCAAAGAGAAGGCCCCACGTACTTTGAAAGCAAGCAATCCTGAATTTATTAATGAGGTTTTCTAATATAAGCCATGAGATTCCACCTGAGGCTAGCGAGTATCCTTCTCATAGCTGCGATAGCCCTGAACCTTGCCATGCTAGCCACCCTCTTTATCTTGGGGCAGAGCCTAGGCGATGTCAGTCGAGAGCTTGAGAGGCTTGAGGAAGCATCATCGGCAAGGATAGGGGATATAGAAGAGGGAATAAGCTCCCTCAATCTCAACACCAGCGAGAAGCTCCATCTTGTGGAAATACTTCTTGAGGAACTGGGCGGCGAGATAAGCAGGGTGGATGAAGAAGGCAGAACCCTGCGGAGCGAGCTGGACTATGCAACTACGGTGAGCAATGCGCTCGAGTCCGTGGTGCTTGTGCTTTGGCATGACAGGGACATCGTCATAGGCTCAGGTTTCTTTGTATCCAATGATACAATAATGACTGCAGGCCATGTCGCAGACACTTTCAACGGCAAGCAGATAAGGATAAAGACACGGGGCGGAGAGATATATAATGCCAGCTTAAAGGCGAGCGACAACAACACGGATCTCGCAGCCCTTATAACCAACGCCAGCATGCCCTTCCTAGAGTGGGGCGACTCCGCGCAGCTCTCGTCCGGCAGCAGGGTCTTCGCGCTGGGGGCGCCCGAAGGTTTTGGATTTTCAGCCAGCGAAGGCATCGTCGGAGCAATCAGGACATCTGGCGCGATACTTGAGGAGGTTGGAGTGGACGTGAGCTTGGGCAAAGACGTTTATGTCATACAAACAGACGCAGCCATCACCCACGGAAATTCGGGAGGGCCGCTGATAGACTCAGGGGGGAATGTGGTGGGTGTGAATTCCTTTGGAATAACCGTGAGCTCAGGCAGCATGCGGAGAGATGTCGAGGGCCTTAACTTCGCAATATCTTCGAGCGATGCGAAGGCTTTCCTTGATTCTTTGGATGAATACTCAGGCGATTGATTGTAATAATGCTTTTTAATAAACGAAGTTTCTAACTTCGCGTTCCAATATGAAAATAAGCGCTCCGATCCTGATGGCTATTGCTGCCATCGCAGCAATATTTACAATGCTACTGCTGATGCCTGCAGTACCCACAGGTAATGGAGTTGCAATTGCAGGGGAAATTGCAGAGAATGTCCCCAAAGTCTTTACTATGAGAGTATCGACCGACAAAGAGGATTACTCTGAAAACGAGGCCGTGAAAATAACGGCCAGTATCGGCTCGCCCAGGAATGTCGATGCGGAAGTCAGCTTCCTTGGGGTGGAAGACCGCTACGGCGGCTACAGGATTTCCAAAAATGAGTCTGTAGAGCTGCTAGCTGGAGATAACACAATAGCCATAGAGGGAAAGATGCCGTCATGCTCCGGCTGCGCGGGCGTCAGGACAGGCAAGCACATGGTCCATGCAAGACTTTATGTCAACGGCACACACATTATAAACGCCTCCGCTATAGTAACCCTGGGATGATGGATTCTATAAAGCACAGGCTGGAGCTGATAAGGCGCTCATGCCTGAACGCTATAGAGAAGATAGATTATGTCCTTGAGAAAGACAACCGGATAGACATAGCCACATTCGACAGCGGGAACCTTTCCAAAGAGCTCTTCAGGCTCATGGAGAGGATGGCCGAGGTTTCCAACCCGGTCCTCATAAAAATGGGCCTGAGCAGGGAGGCTATACAGCATGATATAGAGGAATATGTGAATGTTTTGGGAGGCGAAGAGGGTGAGAAGCACTTCGCGTCTCTTGACCTTAACAGCAAGTACTCAAAAAATAAAAGCAAGCTGAGGGTTCTCAAAAACTGGTTCGAGCGGCTTATATCTTCAATCGAAAGGATAGAAACATTCATAAGCACGGAAGCAGAGGAAAAGGAGCTTGAAGGTGTCTTTGCAAAGCTTGATGCCAGCTCGCTTTCAGAAAAGGAAAGAGAGGAACTGAAGAAAGAATTCCTGGAAGCGCTCAATAGGATTAACAGGACATAGCCTTGATTATCGCGTCCGCCATCCTGCCTGTGCCGACTGATGTCGGGTCGTCCCTGAAAGGCTTCATATCATATGTGACATCTTTTCCCTTCTTGACAACATCTGCAAACGCAGCTTCCACATTGTCTGCGGCTTCCCTCTCGCCTAAGTGCCTGAGCATGAGAACACCTGAAAGCAGGACTGCGGACGGATTGACTTTGTTAAGTCCTTTGTACTTGGGCGCAGAGCCGTGCGTCGCTTCGAATACTGCACAATCCTCGCCGAAATTCGCCCCAGGGGCGACACCCAATCCACCGACAAGGCCTGCGCAAAGATCAGATAATATATCCCCATAAAGGTTTGGCAGGACTAATACATCATACAGCTCGGGTTTCTGCACTAGCTGCATGCACATATTGTCCACGATGCGGTGTTCGTATTCTATGCCGGGATAATCCTGTGCCACAGCCTCAGCCACCTTCATGAACAGCCCGTCCGAGAATTTCATTATGTTTGATTTCGTAACCGCAGTGACCTTTTTCCTGCCGTTTATTTTGGCATACTCAAATGCAAACCTTGCTATCCTCTCGCTGCCGAAAATAGACAGGGGCTTGATGCTGATTCCGGAATCTTTCCTTATCTTCGCAGTCCGGATTGCGTTTATGTAGTCTATGAGTTCCAGAGTCTCGGACTTGCCCCCCTCAAACTCGATGCCAGCGTAGAGGTCTTCTGTATTCTCGCGAACGATAACCAGATCGACGTTATCATACCTGGTCCTGACGCCCGGGTAGCACTTGCATGGGCGCAGGCAGGCATACAGGTCAAGCTCTTTCCTTATCGCGACGTTGACGCTCCTGAAGCCGCTGCCCACTGGGGTCGTCATCGGGCCCTTGAGCGCGACCTTGTTTTTCCTTATCGACTCGAGGACTTCCGGAGGCAATGGAGTGCCCTTTTCCTCCATAACATCTATGCCCGCCTCTACGACATCCCACTTTATTTTCGCACCGCTCGCGTCAATGACTCTTCTCACAGCCTCCACTATCTCAGGGCCTGTCCCGTCGCCCGGAATCAATGTTACCTTATGCATTTTTGCCTTTTATGTTTTTGAGCTGGGTGTTTTTTGACCTTATGAAATTGAGCAGGCCGCCTTCATTGAGCATTGTTTCTTCCCGCTCGCTCAAGCGGTATTTCAGTTTTATTTTTTTATTTGTGATTTCCTTTTTGCCGAAGTCCAGTTCCAAAAAATCGCCCTGCTTTAGCTTATCATAATCAGATGGGTCCTCGAACTCAAGCGGCGCGATGCCGAAGTTTATCAGGTTTGCCCTGTGGATGCGAGCAAAGCTCTTTGCGATGACGGCGCGCACGCCGAGATGCATAGGCGCTATGGCGGCATGCTCCCGTGAAGAGCCCTGCCCGTAGTTCTCGCCGCCTAGGATAAATCCGCCCTTCTCCCTCGCTCGCTTTGCAAATGAGGGGTCAAGCTGTGAAAAAACGAACTCGCTTATCTTGGGTATGTTGCTGCGCAGGGGGAGTATCTTGGCGCCTGCAGGCATGATGTGGTCGGTGGTGATGTTATCCCCTGTTTTTATCAGAACTTCGCCCTTTATAGTCCTGGCCAATGGCTTCCCAATAGGCAATGGCGCTATGTTCGGGCCACGCACTACGGCGCCCTTAAAAGACGGCTCTATAATTCCGGAATCCTCGATTGCCAGCTCAGGCAGCGTAGGCCGCACTTCTTTCGGAACCGTGAAAACACCCTCTAATGCAGATGCGGCTGCAGTCTCAGGGCTCACCAGATAAACCCGGGCGTCCTTTGTCCCGCTCCTGCCTTCGAAATTGCGGTTGAATGTGCGCAGCGAGACCGCACCGCTCTTCGGCGCCTGACCCATACCTATGCAGGGCCCGCATGCGCTCTCAAGGATGCGCGCTCCCGATGCAATCATGTCTGCCAGTGCGTCGCTTCGCGCGAGCGCTTCAAAGACTTGCTTTGAGCCGGGGGAGATTGTCAGCGAGACGTCAGGATGCACTTTCCTGCCGCGCAGCACCGCAGCGACTGTGGCCATGTCTTTCAATGATGAGTTAGTGCAGCTGCCGATGCAAACTTGGTCTATGGCTGCCCCACAAAGCTCGCGCACCGGGATGACATTGTCCGGGCTGTGCGGCGCTGCAGCGAAGGGCTCGACCTTGGAAAGGTCCATTTCAATCATCTCATCATAAGCTGCATCTGTTGCATTTAGCTCTTTCCAGGATGCTTCGCGCTTTTGGAGCTTAAGGAACTGCAGGGTAACTTCATCGCTGGGGAATATAGACGTGGTTGCGCCCAGCTCTGCGCCCATGTTGCATATGGTCGCGCGCTCAGGGACTGATAGGGTCGCAAGGCCCGGGCCGCAATACTCGATTATCTTGCCCACCCCCCCTTTAACTGTGAGCTTCTTCAGCAAAAGCAAAATAACATCTTTAGCTGAGGCGCCCGGATTCAGCCTCCCGATGAGCCTTACTCCGACTATCTTAGGCGTCTTCATGTAGAAGGGCTCGCCGGCCATCGCTGCCGCCACATCCAAGCCGCCCGCGCCTATTGCAATCATCCCAAGGCCTCCGCATGTTGGAGTATGGCTGTCGCTGCCCAGAAGCGTCTTGCCCGGGGCGCCAAAGCGTTCCAGATGCACCTGATGGCATATGCCGTTGCCGGGGCGTGAGAACTTTATGCCGTATCTGCTTGCGACAGTTTGTAAGTACGCGTGGTCGTCTGCATTCTCAAAGCCGGTTTGCAGCGTGTTATGGTCCACATAGCTCAGTGAGAGTTCTGTCTTAACCCCGGGCAGCCCTATCGCCTCGAACTGCAGGTATGCAAGGGTCCCGGTGGCGTCCTGGGTGAGGGTCTGGTCTATCCTGATACCCAGCTCTCCACCCCATTCGCCTTCGACCATGTGGTTGCGCAGTATCCCCTCAGCAAGTGAAGCCATGCGTTATTTTGCATTATCGGAATAAAAGGATGATTTAGGGATATTTATTCGTGTAGGGTGCAATAATGGCATGGCTAAAATATACCTCATAGACGTCACGAACCGCGACGGAGTGCAGACCTCGCGACTCGGGTTGGCCAAGCTCCAGAAGACAATACTGAATTTTTACCTGAAGGATATGGGGGTGTTCCAAAGCGAGTTTGGCTTCCCGTTCACAGACCACGAGGTGAACTATCTCAATGCGAACCTCGAACTTGAAAAAATTGGTGCCCTAAAGCCCATGCGCCTCGGGGGATGGCTCAGGGCCATAGAGAGCGACGTCGAGCTGGCCTGGAAGAACCTGCCAGGGCTTGAGCATATCAACCTCTCGATATCCACCTCAGAGCAGATGATAAAGGGAAAATTCCAGGGAAAACGAGGAGAAGAGGAAGTGGTGTGCGAGATGGTGAATGCCGTAGAGGCTGCAAAAGAAAAGGGCGCCAAGAGCATAGGCGTGAACTCCGAGGACGCCTCGCGAACCCGCATTGACTATCTCATAGACTTCGCAAAGGCTGCAAAAGATGCAGGTGCGGATAGGATAAGATATTGCGACACTCTTGGGTACGACGACCCCTTCACCATGTATAACAGAGTAAGGAAACTTGCCGAGGAAGTCAGGATGCCCATAGAGATGCACTGCCACAACGACTTGGGCATGGCGGTGGCCTGCTCGATTGCAGGCGCCAAAGGCTGCATAGACGCAGGCCAGGATGCTTACATCAACACAACAGTCAACGGCATCGGTGAAAGGGCAGGCAATGCTGATCTTATATCCGTGGTATTGGCGATACGGCACTCGAGCGGATTTGAGGGCAAATATGAGCTGGGGAATGATGTAAGCCTTGCAAATGCCTGGAAGATATGCAAGTACGCGTCTTATGCATTCGGGGTCCCGATACCTGTCAACCAACCAGGAGTTGGCAGCAACGCCTTCGCCCACGAGTCGGGCATACACGCGGACGGCGCCCTCAAGGACAGGAAGAACTATGAGCTTTACGACTACGAGGAACTGGGCAGGGGCGACCCGGAGATAATCGACACAGGGAGGAAGATAACCGTGGGCGAGTACAGCGGCATCAAAGGCTTCAAGAATGTCTACGGTGAGCTCAAGCTGGAGTTCAAGAGCGACGAAGAGGCCAAAGAGATTTTAGAGCTTGTGCGCTATGCCAACGTCCATACCCAGCTGCCGCTTACAAAAGACGAGCTGATGTTCATTGCCCGTTATCCCGGGCAGGCAAGGAAAATCCTGACAATGAGCCCGCCTTAATCCGAACTCTAGGGAAGAATAGAAAAATCCGCACCCAAACTCTTCATGTCCCTGACGAATGTCGGATAGGACACGTTCACGCTTTCCGCCCGGTTCACGCGCGTCACACCCTCTGCACGCATACCCGCAACCGCAAAAGCCATGACTATCCTATGGTCGTTGTGGCTTTCTATTTCCGCGCCGATTAGAGAATCGCGCCCTTCGATCACAAGGCCGTCGCGCTTCTCTTCCAGCCTGACTCCCATTTTCTGCAGCCCCAGCGCCATGGCGCTTATCCTGTCGCACTCCTTTATGCGGGCGTGCTCGACATTGAAGATGCGGCTGGTCCCCTTGGCCAGCGAACACATAACAGAGACCATGGGCAATAGGTCCGGGCTCTGTGAAAGGTCCACTTCAATAGCTCGCAGGGGCTTGCTGCCCAATATGGTCACCTCGTCTCCGCGCGTCTGTATCTTCGCCCCGAGCATCTTGAGTATTTCCAGAAACTGCTTGTCGCCCTGGCGTGAGTTCTCAAAAAGGTTCCTCATAGTTACATGAGAGTCAGTAAGCGTCGCAGCACCCAAAACAAAGGCCGCTCCCGAGTAATCCCCTTCCACTGTGTATTCCATCTTGGAGTACATCTGGTTTCCCTTTATGAAAAAGCTCTTATAATCATGGTTTTCCACCCTGATGCCGAATTCCTCCATCGCCTCCAGGGTTAAATCCAGGTAGGGGCGCGACTTCAGCTCTCCTATTATCTCTATTGTCGTGTCGACAGAGCGCAGCGGGCATGCGATGAGCAGGCCGGAGATATACTGGGAGCTCATATCCCCGCGTATCTGGATTAGCTTCTCCTTGATTGGGCCCTGGACTGAAATGGGCGGATTCCCGTCTCTCGTGCTCGTGCTGACGCCTGCCCTCTCCAGGGCGGAAATCAGCGGCCCCATCGGGCGCTTGCGTATAGAAGAGTCGCCGTCCATCCTCACCCTCTTGTCGCAGAGTGAGAACACTGATGCAAGTATTCTAAGCGTGGTCCCGCTGTTCTTAACATCCACTAGGGGAGGTGGCTTTATCTTTCCTGCATTGCCGGTGACGATTAGATGGTCACTGTGCACATCTACTTTTGCACCCGCTTTTCTCATGGCGTCTATGGTGGCAAGCGGGTCCTCTGAGAGCAGCGGGTCATTTATCCTTACTTTGCCTTTGCTAAGCCCGGCGAGCATTATTGCCCTGTGCGTGTAGCTTTTGCTTGGAGGGGCCTTGACAGTGCCATTAAGGCTTGATGTTTTTCTGGACTCGAGCTCCATGCTTAATTAGAGGATATGAGAACAAAAAAGCAGGCATTTAGAGCAAATATGGCAAGGGGGTAGTTTTTATTCTTTAATCCCTTAAATTATTCAGGTTTCAATAAAACAGACACCTTAGAAACAATAAATAAAATGGAAGCATACCCAGGCGACCCGTACGCCTATATGCCTGCCGGCGGCGGGAGACGGAGATTCAGCAACGTAGAGGGAGTACTCCCGCTGATGTTGTTGATTGTGATTGCGTTCTTCGTGCTGCAGTTCCTTGGGATTCTGCCCTGCATAATCCCGGTCGGCTGCGGCGGTGAAGCGAATGTGTTAGTGATTGGAGTGCCCTCACAGGATGTGGTGAGGACGCTTTCCGGAAAGGAAGCCCAGATGAAGGGCATATCCTACCCGATAAATTTTGACCCCAGCTACATAACCCTGGAGATGCTTCAGGAATTTAATGTAGTCATCCTACAGGGCGACCCATATTTTGACATGAATACCAGGGAGGCTGTGAGGAGCTATGTTAATTCAGGCGGCAGCATCATAGTCGTCGGCGACGCGGGCTCAAAGCATCCGCAGTACGCAAACGTCGCAGGATGGGCCTGGCCTTCAGGCAACGGCATTCCGGTGCCCGCCCAGCTCATAGGGGAGTGGGGAGGATGGAGTGATGTCGCATATGGCGCAGACCTGAGGATAGCGTCAATGAGGCACCCCTTGGTTGAAGGGCTTAAGCTTATCGGAGCCCAGCTGCAGATGCCATCACAAGTATATAAGGTGACATCAAAGGGCAGCGTTATTGTGGCAATCGACACCAATGAGGGCACAGTGCCTGCGATAGTCGAGGGCGGAAGCGGTTTGGGCAAAGTCCTGTACTTTGCATACGACCCGGGACAGACACCGGAGATACTCCTGGTGGCGGTAGCTTACCTGTCAGGCGTCTAAATCTGAGGGGCCTGAAAAGGCCCTGATATTCTTTTTTTCTTTTAGTGTTTTTCTAGCATTTTTGATTCTTCTTTTTTCCTTTTCTAATAGCCTATGCTGAAATGAATCCCCATATTGAAGGCGTACTTGTGGCTGCTATAGTAGGCCTCATAGCCTTTGGCATAATGACCTCCGAGCCCGTTAAACCTATGTCCATCCCGGTGCAGGAATCTGTGAGCCTGATAGCAGTCATCGGGCAGCCCTCGCAAAAGCTGCTGGCAGTTATCAATGAAAGCGATTTTCTAGTCATTGCCCAGAACCAGACCAGTTTGGAACGGCTAAAGGGCTCCAGTGTCGCCATACTCCAGGGGGACCCATACTTTGACATGTCTGCAAGAGAGGCGATAGGTCAGTATGTTGAGAAAGGGGGGAACATTATAGTTATCGGGGACACGGGCTCGAAGCACCCGGAATATGCAAATGTGGCAGGATGGCAATGGCCTGCGGGGCAGGGCATACCGGTGCCCGCTGAGCTGGTCGGCTGGCGGCAGGGTTACAGTGATGTAGCTATGGGGCTGCGGCTTAGGGCCCTTGTCGGGCATCCCGTCGTGCAGGGTATGGAGAGGGGTAACATCACGCGGGTCTTTAAAACCGTCTCAAAGGGCGAGACTATCATAGCTGTAGATACGGATGAAGGCGCTGTTCCTGCAGTGATAGAGGGCAGGGGCGGGCAGGGCAAGGTCATATACTTCGCCTACGACCCGGGGGAGACACCTAAGATACTTCTAAACACATTGAGGTATCTGAAATAGATAAACTTGGCACCTAATTTCGCCTAAAAACTCTTAGAAATTCGGGAGCAGAGATTATAGGCACGCCTTTAAACGATTTCAAATTCAAGAGATGCCGGTCGCCCGTAACTATGTAATCTGCCTTGCCCGCTATCGCGCACTCAATTATTCGATTGTCTGATGGGTCGTCTTTGACAGCAGAAATCACCTGTTTTGGATAAACCATTTCGGCATGGTTGATTAATGCGCCTATTGCTATCGCATTGTCAGCGTCGGGGATGCCAAACTTGTCTCTGAGTTTTCTCTCAGTTTCATCCAGGATATGGGTCGAAGTCAGTAAATCTATTTTCCCATCGATGCCAAGTAGGGCTACTTCGTGGGGCGGACCGCTCCAGAAAAGGGAGGAGATTATAACGTTGGTGTCCAGCACCACACGCAATTTAGTCATCCTTCAAAACGTCTTCGGGACTTATACCTTTGTTCTTGGCGAATTTTTGCATACGCTGGCAAAGCGCCCTGAACTCATCCGCGCTAGGCAGGGTAATTTTCTTGAAACTTATTATGTCGCCGTACCCGTAGACTGCAAACTTCTCGCCCGGTCTTATGCCCAAACTTTTGCGAACTTCCTGCGGGATGACGACCTGTCCCTTTGGAGACATCGTAGTGAGTTCAACGTCCATGGTAAAATTATTTTACTTTTTTACTTATATTAGATATTTGCCCTTAAAAAATAAAGGGCGAGACTATCATAGCTGTAGATACAGATGAAGGCACTGTTCCTGCAGTGATAGAGGGCAAGAGCGGGCAGGGGAAGGTCATATACTTCGCCTACGACCCGGGGGAGACGCCGAGAATCCTGATGAATGCGATTGAGTACTTAAGTTAACCCGCTAATTATCGAGCCATAGCTCAAGAAGCAAGATATAACAAGCTGGATATGCTTAGGATTATTGCTAGTGAGATCACTAACAATAGGGCAACGATGAGCTTCTGCCGATCCATTGCCTTTTTGTCGTAATATCGAGGGTTTTTTCCCAAGAATATCCATACAAGAACGAACGCAATGATGCTGGGTATTAAGGGAGTTACACTTAATGCACCAATGAATATTGATATTAGGAGCCCCGCATACATAATCCAATAGGTGTTTCCGCGAGAAGGCTTTGACCAAGGTTCTAGTATCCTGTCGACTTCTTCCTTTTTGAAACCCTTTTTCAGAAGCTCGCTGCCGACCTGCGGCACGTTCTTCTCGCCGGATTCAATCGACTTCTGCACGCCTTCCCTAGTTTTTTCGATATCGGTTATTGCCATCTTTACGCAATCTTTTGGATGAGTTATTATATTAGGTTTAGGGTTATAAAAGGTTTTTTCTTCTTCCAGGCCTTAAATCCCGGATGGAAAAACAGCTCATCGTGGGCATAGACCCGGGGACCTCTGTAGGGCTAGCCTTTCTTGACATAGACGGGCACGTTATAAGCGTAGCCAGCAGCAGGGGCATGTCCATAGACGAGGCAATCATGGAGATATCCCGGCGCGGCCATGTGGCAGTGATAGCCACCGATAAGAAAGAGGCGCCGCCCATGGTTGCAAAGGTCGCGAGCATAATGGGCGCCAGGCTTTTTTCCCCGGATTTTGACATGCCGGTCGAAAAGAA
>CAYMNU010000008.1:0-25651 GCA_964391885.1 uncultured archaeon
CGATTTTCTTTGTGAGGTTTTTATTGACAGGTTTTCTAGATATATCTAGATATATCTTAATATGGATGAAAGACTTGCCCTGGCGCTTGAAAGGAGCGGGCATGCCGGGATGCTCAGGGATGAAAAAGTCATTGAGACAATCATAGCAGTCCAGGAGGCACTGCTGGATAAATTCCTCGAACGTGGGGACATACGCATACTAGTTTTAGAAGCGCTTGCCTCGGGACCGAAACACGGCTATGGAATAATGGAGGCTATATCTGTCAGGTTTGACCATCTCTATAAACCAAGCCCGGGCGTCATATACCCGACTTTGCAGGCACTCTGCGACGAGGGCCTCATAAGCTGCGACGAGAAGGTAAAGAAGAAGGATTATGCATTGGGCAAGAAGGGTGAGAAAGAGCTCGCAAAGTTCGAAAAGAGGCTTGACGAGATAAGCGCCCAGTTTAAAGAGTGTGCTGAGGGGGGGGCATTCGCAGAGCGTATGAAGGGGATAACGCCTTTATGGATAGAGCTTGCATATAATGTTTTTTTCAGGCCGAAATCCAAACTAGAAGACAAAAACACCGAGAAGCGGTTTATAGATACTCGGAAGGTGTTGAAAAGGGCTTTGGAGGATATTGAGGGGATATGGAAGTGAACCAATGCATATTGAGTATGGAAGACGTCTGGAAGGTCTACCTCATGGGAAAAGTTGAAGTCCCGGCAGTCAGGGGAGTGAATTTTTGCGCTGACAAGGGGGAATATGTCTCTATAATGGGCCCGAGCGGCAGTGGGAAATCCACACTGCTGAACTTGATAGGGGTTTTGGATACACCCACCGTAGGGAAGATATCATTAAGCGGTATTGACATCTCATTGCTGAGCGAGAACGAGTTGGCGCGCATAAGGAGAAAGCTGATAGGGTTTGTCTTCCAGACTTTCAACCTTATGCCTTCGTTAAGCGCAAGAGAGAATGTGGCGCTCCCAATGCGCTTTGACGGCTATCCCAGGTCCGTTGCGCACCAAAAGGCTGATGCCCTCCTTGGACTCGTAGGCCTTGAGAACAGGGTAGAGCATAAGCCCAATGAGCTGTCGGGGGGTGAACGCCAGAGGGTGGCAATAGCGCGCTCGCTGATAAATGACCCGCACATTATACTCGCCGATGAGCCCACCGGCAACCTGGACCAGAAAAGCGGGCAAAAAGTAATTGAGCTCCTTGAGGGCCTTAACCGAAGCGGTATGACCCTCATAATCATCACGCACGACGGCGAGTTGGCTAAAAGGGCTGAAAAACAGCTCCGCATAGTGGACGGGCGCTTCGTGGACGCCAGTCATAATAACTCTAACAACAATAAAAAGGTACAAAAATGAAAAAATATCTTGTTTTGGCTTTGTTCGCGGTTTTGGGAACGGCTCTCGCAACTCCTTCCCTGAGCTTGAACTATGAAGTGTCGCCTGCGAGTTTAAACCCAGGGGGCAGTGGGCAGATAATACTAAGTGTGGCAAACGCCGGCATCAGTGATGCCGATAATGTGAGGGTAACCCTCACAAGCAGGTCATACGGCATAGCCGTGGTCTCGGGGAGGGCGGACCTAGAAACGGTTTCCGCGCTTTCCGCATCGTCGGGAGCTTTTGCGATAAGGGCTTTGGATTCTACCAAGCCCGGGACTTATATCCTAGATGCCAAAGGTACCTATAAGTACGGGACAGAGACCGGCAGTTTTACAGTAAGCATACCTGTTGTCGTTGGCTACCGCTCAGGTCTTGTGATATTTGCGGCAGACACCCAGATAACGCCGGGGGCGACAGAAAATATTCTGATAAACATACAGAATATGGGCAAGGGCGAGATAAAGGACCTGATAGTGACATTGTCAAACACCAACACCCTAGTATATACGATTGGTGATGTTCGGAGGAGCATAAGCTCAATAGGCACTGGCGATATCGAAGAAGCCAACTTCCGAATCAGGGCTAGCGACTCCGTAACGCCGGGGATTGAATCGCTGTTGCTATCCGTGACTTACACGGATGCTGCAGGTAGCACGCAGACCGACACACAGCCCATAGCCGTCACAGTTGTCGATGCGGGGACAGAGCTTGTAATCGATAGTATCGAGTCAAACCTTGAGCCGGGAAAAACAGGTTCGGTGAGGATAGGCGTGCGTAATGTAGGTAGTTCGAATCTTGAGAACCTTTATTTCTCGTTGAGCCCGCACATAAACTTTGTCCCCAATCAAAATGCAGCGATGGGGAGTGAGTATTTCTCGGTAAGTGCAGGTGATTCTATACGTATCAGGGGTTCAAACGAGAAGCTATTAGACAGGCTGAATTCCGGTGAAATCGGGCACATAGAATTTGAGTTTTATGTGCTGCAGGATGCAGAGGCCGTGCCGGTTTCGTCTGTCCTTTCGATAACCTACCAGCATGAGGGAGGGAAAAAGCAGTTCAGCGACTCAAAGCCTCTTGGGATACCGGTCGATGGGAGCGTGGACCTCAGGATTATAGACAAAAGTATCGACAGGAGAAGCGGGGAAATTGAAATAGACATCGCCAACTACGGGAACAAGGATGCGGATGCGGTAAGAGTCGAAGCCTGGAGCGGCGGAAAGCTGTTCGGAACAGGATACACGGACAAAATACGGCCAAACAGGCATAAGGTCTTCAGGTTCGGCTTGCCAGATAGTACTGATGTCATAATAAGGATAAGCCATAAAGACTATAGCTCCGAGAGTGATGAAATAGTCAATGAGGAAAGGATTGCTTTTGAAAGCTCGGAGATTGCACAGGAAGAAGGAGACGGAACCTGGGCATTGCTTGTTTTGTTTGCAATCGGCGTTATAGTTCTAGTACTATGGAGACGGCGAAGCCAGAACAAGGTAAAGATAGACGTGAGCAAATACAAATAAGCAAGGATGCTCCTGGACATGTCGCTCCGGTCACTCTGGCGAAACAAGGTTAGGAGTGGCCTTACCATAATGGGCATAGTGCTCGCCATAGCTGCGATTGTTGCACTCGGCTCTTTCTCTGAGGGAATTAGCGGCCTAGTGAACGAGCAGCTTAAGTTTGCATCCGGTTTCATCTCAGTGCAGGAAGCCGGGCAGAGTAGCAGCACCCAAGGCCCTCCGGGAATGAATAGCAAAGTGCCCATAGAGCTTGTGGATGAGATACTGCAGATAGACGGAGTCAGGGATGCGAGCCCGGGTATCTTTGCCATGGATCCGGGCAGCAGTCTCTTTATAGTCGGGGTTTCCCTGGACGACACCGAATACTTTAGCCTGCAAAACATCGATTTCAAGGAAGGTGACTGGCCCGAGCCTGATGAGAAGGGACTTGCTATCGGGCACGCCCTGGCCGAAACTGCAGGGCTAAGAATGGGTGATGAAGTGGTTATAAAAGGGGATAGTTATACGGTGGCTGGAATCTTAGAGGAAATGGGTGGTTTTATGGATTTGGGCGCCATAACCTCTTTCAGTGCCGCTTCAGATACCTTTGATTTTGGGGATTGGGCCTCCATGATAATGGTCGAGCCGTTTGATCTCAATGATATGGATAGGATAGCAAACGAAATTGAAAGCCTCAACGATGATATAGAAGCAAGTACTCCGGGTGAAAGAGCTAGGCAGGCTGCAGACACCACTGCCACGATAAGTATATTCACTTTGGGAATAGGTGTCATTGCATCACTAGTGGCTTCAATCGGGATTATAAACACCATGGTCATGATAGTACTAGAGAGGAAGAAAGAATTTGGAGTTATGAAGGCCCTTGGGGCTGAAAGTAGGGTTATGCTCACGATGGTTATACAGGAAGCGGCGATTTTGGGGGTAATCGGCGGCGTGATTGGAATAGGTATAGGTGTAGTGGGGAGCGGCATATTAAACGCAGCATATCCCTTCCCCATAGCCTCGATAAGCCCAAGGCTGGTGATAATAAGTTTTGTTTACAGTATAATGCTTGCGGTGTTGGCGGCTTTGTATCCCGCATACCAGGCGATAAAGCTAGACGCTGTGGAGGCTATGAGATCGGAATGATGCTGGATTTGGTGCTACGGCAGCTGGGAAGGCGAAAGGGACGGGCTGCACTTACTATAGCAGGAATAGCCATCGGCATATTACTGGTGGCAACCCTAAGCTCGTTTTCCGAGGGCATAAACAGCATTATAGGCTCGGAACTTGCCCTTCTTTCAGGGAAGATAACAATTACTGCGGAGGGGATAAGCTTCCAAAACTATCAAGCTAGTGAAATCGATGATTTTATTCTTGAGGAACTAGAGGGGCTTTCGGGAGTTGAGGCTGCAACGGGTATAGTAATAGGTTCCGTCCCGGGAGTCGGAGACATATACGGCATTAGAATGAGCGATGTCGAGCTCCTGAATCTAGACGTCGATGCAAAGGAAGGAAGATTCCCTGAAGAGGGGGTCGATGAGCTGGCATTGGGCATCTTTTATTCTGAAAACAGCGGTTTGAGGACCGGAGACGAGATAACAGTAAGAGGAAAGAAATACCCGATAATCGGGGTTATGGGTGAAACCGGGACTGAGGAGGACTATGGTATCGTCACCTCGTTTGAGCCTGCACAGGAAATTCTTCGGAAAGAGGGCAAAGTCACAATAATAATTGTAACTCCCGTAATTGTAGAAAATGTGGAATCTCTTGCGAGAGAGATAGAGACTATGTATGACGAGCTTTCGGTGATGACCGACAAGGACGCTGCAAGGGAGGCTGAGAAATTCACAGGCCAGCTTAGTGCACTGACATTCGCAGTTGGCTCAATAGCCGCACTCATAGCGGGCTTGGGCATAATGAACGTCATGTTCATGAGCGTCAGGGAGAGGAGGCGGGAAATTGGAGTCATGAAGGCCCTGGGGGCGACGACAAATGAGATCCTTGGACAAGTCATGCTTGAAGCTATAACCATAACATTAATCGGTGAGATTATCGGCCTTGTTTTAAGTTTTGGGGCTGTTGCGGCTATAAACAGCGTGTCGGGACAGGTTTCTGCGGTGATAACGCCGGGGCTTTTGATAAACATCACTATTTTTGCCCTCTCGCTTGCGATAGTGAGTGGCCTGCTGCCTGCGAGAGAGGCTGCGAGGCTCCAACCCGCGGTCGTACTGAGGTATGAATAGGTGCTTTTTAGGGTCTTTGTGTATAATTAAGTAGACCAATACGAAAATGCTGGCCAGAACACTCGCTATCCTGATTTTGTTTTCTTTCTTTGTTGGCATTGCCAGTGCTGATACAGACCAGGTTAGGCTAGAAGTAGTTATGGCCCGTGATGCTTATGAGACTAAGGGCTCGGTAGTTATACGCGGCGAAGTCAAGAACCTGCACGCAAGCAGGTCTGTGAGTGACATACGAGTCAGTGTAGATGCCGAAAGCGGTTTGAGCTTCAGCCCCGCCGAGCAGTTTTTGGATATTCCCTATAACGGCAAAAAATCATTCAGCATAACAGTAACTGGAAGCGTTAAGGTGAAAACCAGGCTGACTGTGCGTGCGAGCGGGGAAAATACTGATTTTTATTCGATCTCCGGAGATAGCGCCTCTGTTTACCTCTACCCTCCCGAAACCAAGATAAAGATAACGGACCCGCCGAGCGAGCTAAGGCTTGTCGTTGATGAGATAAGCCCGAGTATGCCTGCAAAGTTTGATGCAATAGTTAAGAACACGGGCGCTGAGAACGTGGAAAAAGTGGGCATCTCGCTTAGCTACGATGAATCATCGCTCTCCTGCAGCGCAGACAGCAAAAAAGTCAACATACAAAGCGGCATTTCTGCGAGTTTCTCGGTCAGTTGCAACAACGCCAGCGACGGCAAGCGTGTCAGGGTCACTGCAAGCGACGAGTACGGCGTTGCAACAGACTTCAGGGAGATAACCTTTAGGTTTATTGAGAGGGCGAAACCGCCTGAAGCTGTAATAGTTGGAAATGTCAGCGAAGTTGGTATTGGTGAATCCATAGGGGCAATAGAACTGCCGCCCGAGCCTGAATTCTGGCCGATGTTCAGAGGAAACATTATGAGAACCGGGTATTCCGGTAAGGGAGGGGACATGGGCGGGGACCATCTTGTGGCCTGGACCTATACGGCACCAAATGGTATTTTCGGCAGCCTAGCAGTGGGCGATATAACAGGTGACGGGCTGCCTGAAGTTGTGGTGCCCGTAGTAAAGAGAGATGGGGAAACTACAGATACTTTGCTTGTGTTAAACAATAAAGGGGAGCGCCTCTGGAGTTTCAGGACTGATTTGGGTATTTTCTCATCGCCGGCGCTCGGTGACCTAAACAAGGATGGTTTCCTAGATATTGTCTTTGGTACGAACTGCGGAAGGGCCTACGCGCTTAGCGGCAGGACAAATGAGGTTATGTGGGTTATAGAGCATCCAATGGGCTTATTCAGGTCATCGCCCCTACTATTTGACCTGAGCGGAGATGGTAGCCTTGACGTATTCATGGGTTCAGACAAAGGCCTTTATGCGATAAATGGTGAGAGTGGTATAGTCATGTGGCTATATCCTACGGCTGCCGAAGTTTCATCATCGCCGGCCATAGGGAACGTCGATTCCGATGATAATCTGGAAATCGTGTTTGCCTCCGGAGATGGTGTGATATATGCGCTTGATTGGAACGGCGAGCTGAGCTGGGCGCTTGAGACTGGGTCGGAAATAATTTACTCATCCCCTGCAATTTCGGCGGACGGGCGTGTGATGATAGGCACAAGTGATGGAAGGCTTCTGATAATAAAGGGAGGCAAGATTGAAAAGACTTACAATACAGGATCTATAATACGCGGCTCTCCGGGACTTGCGGAAGCCGATTTCGGGGGCATTATTGTTTTCGGTACATATAGGGAAGAGGAACTGCAGGGCGCGTATGTGAAAAAGCCGGAGAATAAAATTCATGCAATAGATATGAGTGGGGGGCTTCTTTGGGAAAAAGAAACAGACGGTTGGGGCGTTTTCTCTTCGCCGGTACTCGCAGACATAGACAGGGACGGCCGCTTGGAAGTGCTGATTGGTACGAGAGAAGGCAGGCTTTATGCCCTGGACTTGGAGACGGGGGGAGAGAAGTGGAACTATTTTGGAGGGAGCGGAATGCTCGCATCCCCGGCTATTGCAGACTTTGACGGGGATGGGAATATGGGAGTGCTTGTGGCCTACAGGTTCAGCAACCAGGTCAAGCTTTTAAGGTCGCCGGATAAGGCGGATTTGCTTATCGATTCCATTAGGTTCTCGGATATGTTCCCAAAGAATAATGAGTTTATCAATGTCAGTGTCACAGTCCGGAACCGCGGGGTGCGTCCCGCCGGGAGTTTCAACGTCAGCCTTTACAAGCGGTTTGGGGACTTTGATTATCCCGCAGGGAAAAAGTCTGTCGCAGGTCTCGAGCCTGGTGAAAGCAGGGAGCTGGTATTTGAATGGCAGACGCAGATAAGCTCCGACGAGCTGGGTGCATACGCTATAGCAGACGCAGATGGGGAGGTTATTGAATCAGACAAAACAAACAATAGGTTCTATTCCAAGTTCCTGAACGACCTTGAGCTTATTGATTATGCATCCCCAGAGGGGGCTGCGGAAATGAAATCTAGCAAGAAGCTCAGTGTAACTGCCAGGGTGTTAAATAGAGGCAGGCATGATGCAAAAACTGATATTGCAGTCTTTGCGCTCAGGGAAGAAGAGGCATTCGAGCTTGCCAGAAAAAGCTTTGATTTTGGCCCGGATGAGGAGAGGGAGATAATGCTGGAATTCACATATGATCCCTCACAAAACTATACCGCTCTGAGGATAGAGCTGGACCCCGATGGGACTATGCAGGAGATTAATAAGAGCAATAATATTGCGGAGTGGGAGATAGAGAGATTAGAGGAAGTTATACCAGCACAGCCCAGGAAAACGGTGAGCAGCGATGAGCAGGATTACTTGGTGCAGGTTATACTTATTGCTGTTGTTGCTGTGATTTTATGGAAAAAGGTCATAAGCAAGAAGATTCGGGAGAGAAGAAAGAAGAAACCGAAGGAGAAGGAGAAAGTTAAGGAAAAAGAAGCAGAAGGGTCCGGGGAAGAGGATAAGGCTCCGGAAGTGGAAACGCTGGAGGATAGGATTTCAGAGGAAGTTCCCATGATAAATATAGGTAACGAGCAGGGTGCAGATAGGGAACTTGATGAGCTCCATAAGAAGAAAGAAGATATAGAAAAGATGATTGAGATTACAAAGACCAAGTATTACAAAAGGCAGATAAATGAGGAGACTTACATTCAATTGGTCAAAGAGAACCAGCAAAATCTAATAAAAATAGAGGCTGAAATAGCCAGGAGAAAGGGGACTTAAGAAATTGAAGCCCGGACCAAGCCGTCGAAGAGCGGCGCGGGTTTTCCAATCCTGGACTTGAATTCAGGATGGAATTGAACGGCTATAAAATATGGATGATCGGCAAGTTCTATAATCTCTACTAGGTTTCTCTTTTTGTTTATGCCTGAGATTACAAATCCGTTTTCTTCTAAGCGCCCCCTGAAGCTGTTGTTGAATTCCCAGCGGTGGCGATGGCGCTCTGAGATGTGCGCCTTGCCGTAAACCTTATGGGCTAATGTATTGGGTATTATCTCACAGTCATAAGCACCCAGCCTCATAGTGCCCCCTTTATCGTTAAGGCATTGCTGGTCAGGCATTAAATCGATTACAGGGCAAGTGGTGGGCGATTCGGATTCAGTGGTGTTTGCATCTGGCATACTGCAGACATCCCTCGCAAATTCGATTGTCGCCATGTGAAGACCGTAACAGATTCCAAGGAAGGGTAGTTTGTTTTCTCTTGCGTATTTTATAGCGTCCATCTTGCCCTCGGTGCCACGTACACCAAAGCCGCCGGGGATTATCAAGCCGTTGACGTCCGTTAGGTATTTATCGGCACCCCCCTCATGAAGGTCTTCGGCTTCGACCCATTTTATATTTACACGACAATCATTGTTTATGCCCGCATGATGAAGGGCTTCTTTTATGCTGAGGTATGCGTCCTCAAGATGCGCGTATTTGCCCACTATTGCTATTGTTGTTTGCTTTTTTGGTTTTTTGTCTTTTGCAACGAGTGTCTTCCACTCCCTGAGGTCTTTCTTCTTCGGCTTCATGTTGAAGAAGTCAAATATTATGCTGCTGAGGCCCTGGTCCTCGAATATAATCGGGACTTCGTATAGAGATTCGACGTTGGGATTGCTTATAACACAATTGTCAGGCACCGAGCAGAAGAGAGCAAGCTTTTCCTTGAGCTTCTTTGTGAGCGGCTTGTCTGCACGGCAGAGGACCACGTTGGGATGTATTCCCAGGCTTTGGAGCTCCTTAACGCTTCTCTGGGTGGGTTTGGTCTTGTGCTCGCCGCTGATGATAGTGGGCACGAAGGAGAGATGCATGAAGAAGAATTTTCCTGGGTTTTCACCGGAAAGCTGGCGCAGGGCCTCGACAAAAACCATGTTTTCCATGTCGCCTATAGTGCCCCCTATTTCAATTAATATGAAATCGGGATTGTGCCTTTTGGCGACCTTTTTTATCCTCGACTTGACTTCATTTGTTATATGTGGAATCACTTGAACTGTCTTTCCCAAGTAATCTCCGTGGCGCTCTTTCCTGATTACTTCACCGTAGATCGCACCGGTGGTCATATTGTTCTCTTTTCCGAGATCCAGATTGAGAAAGCGCTCGTAATGACCGATATCCAGGTCTATTTCACCCCCGTCGTCGGTGACATACACCTCGCCGTGCTCGTAGGGGTTCATAGTTCCTGCATCGGTGTTTAGATAGCCGTCTATCTTGATTGGGAGTACCGAAAAGCCCTTGGATTGGAGGATTCGGCCTATTGAAGCGGTTGTGACCCCTTTTCCAAGCCCCGACAAAACACCACCCGTAACGACAATAAAACGAGGCATAGTAAGTTTATGGGGCGAGTAATAAAAAGAATTTGCGGGTAGATTATCTAAAGTGCCGTTTTATGAAATCTTTCCTTTGCAGTTCGGCGATGCCCTGGTCGCGCATCATATTGTCATAAATACTGATCACCCGTTCTTTTGGAAAGCCGGACTTTACGTCTGCAGCCATGCGAGAACCTATCGAATTAAAGGTCTCATTGCGTAAGGCAAGCCTTTTCTGGAGTGCATTCACCCTTTCGCGCATTGCGGACTTTTGCTCGGCACTCATGCTTCTAATGCTGGTTGATGAAGATGTGTTTTGCAGTTTCTGCCTTTTCCGGGTAGGTGTACGTTTGCGTGCGGCCATTCTTTCTTTTAGTTTATGAAGCGTAAAATATAAAAAGAATATGAACATTAATGCAAGCCTCTGCGGAGTCGGACTAGAAAACCCCACGGTTCTGGCTTCCGGAATCCTTGGCTCTTCTGCGGCAAGTCTTGCCAGAGTGGCTAATTCCGGGGCGGGAGCCGTCACTAAAAAATCAATATGTATGAGGTCAAGGGAGGGTCATGATAATCCGACCATGGTTGAGGTGGAAGGTGGCTACCTTAACTGCTTGGGACTTCCGGCGGCAGGAATCAATGAATCCTTAGAGGATCTTGGAGAGTACAAACGGCTGTCGAAGGTGCCGGTGATAGCGTCATTCTATGGTACGCGCATGGGGGAATTCGGTGAGATAGCAGGGAGACTTGAGGGCAAAGCCGACCTGTTGGAAGTGAACATCTCGTGCCCGAATGTGCATGACGGACTGCCGTTTTCTGCATCGTGCGACTCTGCGGCAGGCGTTGTGAAAGAGATTAAAAGGGCTACAAGAAGTCCGCTACTTGTGAAGCTGAGCCCGAATGTGCCGGATATCGGCGAGATTGCGAAATCCTGCGTCAAGGCAGGAGCAGACGGCATAACTGCTATAAACACTGTAGGGCCAGGAATGGTGATTGATTTGAAAACAAGAAAGCCTGTGCTGTCGAATAAGACGGGCGGCATGAGCGGCCCTGCAATCAAACCCATAATGATAAGGTGCGTTTATGATATATACAAAGCTACCAAAGGGAAGGTTCCGATACTTGCAACAGGGGGCATACTGACAGGCGAGGACGCGGCCGAGGCCATAATGGCAGGAGCTTCTGCGGTTGGAATCGGCACCGGGATAAAATATCGCGGTTTGGAGGTATTTGGACTAGTGGCTGAAGAGCTCAAAACCTTTATGAACGAAGAGGGTTTTGGGAGCATACGCGAGATAAGGGGGGTTGTGCATGGATAGGCCTTCTGTCGTGAAAGTCCTGGAGAACAGGGAAGAAGCTGAAAACATAAAGACTATAAAGTTAGGTACCACAATGCAGGCCAAGCCCGGGCAATTTGTAATGCTTTGGCTGCCGGGCATCGGGGAAAAACCATTTACATTAAGCAAAATAGGGAAAACCCCGGAGATTACTTACGACGTCAAAGGGAAATTCACAAAAGCTTTGTTTGATTTAGAGAAGGGCGATTCGGCGGGCATCCGCGGCCCTTATGGGAAGGGTTGGGACATAAGTAACAAAAAAAACATCGCTATAGTCGCGGGCGGTATAGGGCTAGCTCCTTTATTATCGCTGATTGAATCCCAAAAGGCGCATTTTACAGTAATCTATGGCGCACGGAGCAAAGATCTGCTTGTCTTCAAGAAGCGGTTGGATGGGAGTGGAGCAAAGTCTGTTTACACTACGGACGACGGCTCCTTTGGTAAACACTGCTATGCCTGCGATGCGCTTGCGGGCGTGTTGGAAGGGGATAAATTTGACCTTGTCCTGACCTGCGGGCCGGAAAGGCTTATGAAAAGGGTTGTGGATATATGTTTAAATAACAAGATGAGATGCCAGGCAAGCCTTGAGAGATATATGAAATGCGGCATTGGTATTTGCGGTTCCTGTGCGTTAGACCCGTCAGGACTCTGTGTCTGCAAAGACGGCCCGGTTTTCACTGCCGAGCAGCTGAAAGGTAGTGAGTTTGGTGAGTACCATAGAAACAAGGCGGGAGGGAAAAAATCATTATAAACCTCTTGTAGGTATTTTTTTAAGAGTAATACTAAATAATTCAAGATGGCAAAAATCAGAAGGCTTGTACTGGATGTAGTAACGCCCAATTTAGTCGACATTGCTAAATTCACGCAGGCTCTTGCGGATGTCGAAACAGTTGACGGCGTCAACACAATGGTTAATGAGATAGACAAGAATGTAATAACCCTAAAGATTATCTTTGAGGGTAGTGATCTGGTGATAAAAGACATAGATGATGTCGTGTCATCTTATGGCGGCTCCATACACAGCATCGACAATGTGGCGGCAGGAAAGGAGATAATCGAGGACGTCGAGACGCCACAAGATTGATAATGAAATCGGGGGTCAGATATATTGTCCGTGGTCTCATTGATGGTTCCCTATCTACATTAGGAATAGTTCTGGGTGCGTCTATCGGCGGCGATCCAAAAGTTATCATGGCTGCAGGACTAGGGGGTGGTATAGCCAATTCTATATCTAATTTATTGGGGGCTTTGACCGGAGAAAAGGCAGGAGTCATGATAAAGCTGGCAAAATATGAGAAAGCCATGGTGGGCTGTGACGTCAATCTAAAAGATACTAAAGTATATGAGAAGGAGAAAAAGAGAATTTGGAAGGCGGGCATATTCGATGCTATTGCGACTTTTTTTGGCTCTGTCTTGCCTGTAATGCCTTTTTTATTCGTGCCATTTGGTTTGATTAATTTGCCTGCCGCCATACTGAGTTCTATTGTTTTAACCGTATCTTTGCTTTTTGCATTGGGAATCTACCTTGGTAAGTTATCTAAAGAGAATATTTTGTGGGCAGGTACTAAGATGGCAATATTCGGTATAATTACCGCTGTTCTTGCAATGTCACTTGAGTTTTTGCTCTAGTGGAAAAAGTTTCTAGTCGAGAAGATACATGAGCAATTGATAGTCATTAATGTAAGGACTGGCCGGGATGTTGGGAAGATATTAACCTTGGCGGCCTTTCACAACATAAGGTCAGTTCACCGAGACTAAGTTGAGAAGAAGTAAGGTGGACTGGCCGGGACGAGCGACTGAAAACATAATAATAGCGCATTACGAGCGAGTACGGCCAGGGCACGGGCTACCCTAAGAAGAACTGAGTGGACTGGCCGGGATTTGAACCCGGGGCCTCTTCCATGCCAAGGAAGCGATCTACCGAGCTGATCTACCAGCCCACAATACATGCCGGAGCGGCTTATTTTGTAGTGTAAGGAATAAAAGCGCTTATGGGGTTTTCTAGGTTTAGGTTGTTCGTATCAAAGACTGATAAGCCTACTTTTATTCCTTGTGGTATTAATAACCAACTGAGAAATGGCTAAAAGGTATATATTTACCGCCGTAATCTTCTGCCTGTGGATACTGGGCTTTTATCTTGCAACAGAAGGGATTAGCGGCGTAGAGCTACTTAATGTATTGAAGCAAGTTTCGCCTTTTGCAATACTTCTCGGTATTGGTTGTTATATCCTGGCTACCGGGGCAGGGATGGTAACACTTTCGCGCTGCATGGGTTACATGGGCCTGAGACCCCCGAAGAAGGGTATTGCAAAGGCCTGGATATTCGGTTCTTTTGTGGACAACATAATGCCGACGATTACCCCTATTGGAGAGGCTGGTATGGCTTATTTCCTCGAAAAGTTCTACAGGGTGTCATATGCAAAAGCTCTAGCTGGAATTGGGATATACGTATCTTCTTGGGCCATATCCACGAGTATATTCGCGACAATTGCGGTATTTCTTGTGCATATTATGGTGGGCATCCCTGCAGCATATGTAGTACCTATAGTTGTAGCAGTGTCCTTGTTTATATTAGTCACAGTGGGGTGGCTGCTGTTGATGGCAAATAAGAAGCTTGTCGGGAATGTGGTATGTAAATTATTGATAGCTTACAAGGTCGTTTCCAACAAGCTTATGAAGAGAAAGGTAAGCATCGAGCGGTGTCTGATAGACCTTGAGTTTGAAAAAAGCTATGGGTCCCTCGAGCAGGTTATGAAAAATAAGAAGCAGATTATGGGCAATGCACTTTTGTTAGTGGTTCCACAACTTGCACATGTATTTTGTCTGTATTTCCTGATATTGGGTTTTGGGATTGAGGTTTCCTTCTTTTCAGTACTTATGGTGCATATAGTATCCACAGTCATGGGGCTTCTCGCCCTTATACCTTCAGGTCTTGGAGTGTACGAGGGGACTTCTATCGCCGGCTTTGCGGGCATACTTGGGATAGAAGGCTCCATCGCCTTCGGTGTTGTCTTCCTTTATCGGCTCATTTTCGTCTGGTTCACCAACCTAATAGGCGGGCTTGTTGGTATAATACAGGGAGTGGAAGAAACCGCTAACTTTGTGAAGCCTTAACTTCTTATAGGTTCAGCTTCAAAAATAGCGGTTTTATGTGCGAGTGATGCTTGAATCTGTAGCTCGACAATCTGTTCTGCCGATGTAGCTCAGTTGGTTAGAGCGCCACGCTCATAAGGGTCTTTGGGACTTTTCAGTCTTGGAGACATTAGAGCGCTCTGGGCAACGTGGAAGTCCGGGGTTCAAGTCCCCGCATCGGCATCTTCCTAATGCTTTAGCTATTGCTCGATGCACGATGCTTGCGACAAGATAGAAGCTGTAGTTACGAATCTTGTCGCCCCGCATCGGCACTCATTTTCCTGGAATCGGTTCGTGCCGATGCTAATGAAAATGTCATTTGCAGAGAGGTTGCATCCACATTTTCACCCCGCATCGGCATTTTACATTGCTTAGCGTAAGCTCAATGTCGATGCTTGCGACATAGTATTTGGTATATTTAAATAGTGTGGTACCTAACTTTTTCTTACACCAGATCCACGAGTAAACATCTTTTAGAAATTGTGGTACCTAACTAGGTATTGGTGCTGATTTCGTGTTTTTCCCCTTATAAGCCTAAAAGTATTATGGATGGGTTCATGCAGGCTGCATTTGATGAGGCTAAACAGGGTTTGGATGAGGGAGGAATCCCCATAGGCGCGGTTTTGGTCAAAGATGGGAAAATCATTGGCAGGGGACATAACCGCAGGGTCCAGGATGGTGATGTGACTGCACATGCCGAGATAAACTGCCTGAAAAACGCGGGCAGGATAAAGAATTACTCGGGGTGCACTCTCTATTCTACGCTTTCGCCGTGTTATATGTGTTCCGGGGCTGCAGTCCTCTTTAAGATACCTAAAGTCCTTATAGGCGAGAATGAGAACTTCAGGGGTGGGGAAGATTTGATGAAAGCGCATGGTATTGAGGTTGTGAATCTAGAGGATATGGAGATATCAAACTTCTTCGCAACTTGGGTTAAAGAGAATCCTTCTTTATGGGGCGAGGATATTGGAGAATTATGAGTTTTTAACCTGCATTTATCAAACTAACAAAAGGTGAAAACCATGAGTAAAGAAGAAATAGTCAAGATGCTGAACCAGGCCTTGGAGCTTGAGCACGCGGCTTATATCCAGTATTTAAGCCATGCGGAGATACCGGACGGGATAGACTCGGAAGCCGTCGTAGAAAGGCTGAAAGAGATAGCCAGCGATGAGAAAGACCATGCAGAGAAGTTCAGGGAGCTCATTGGAGCTTTCCTCGGGGGCGTGCCCTCGATGGGAGTCGCGCCCACTAAAAAAGCGGGGAGTGTCAAGGAGATACTCGAGACCAACCTCAAGGATGAGATGGAGGCTGTGGACATCTACACAGGCATCATGAAGAAGATTGCAGCTGAGAAAGACTCGCTTCCCTATGAGTTCCTAAGGCTTGAGCATGACCTGCGCCATGTCATCATGGATGAGATGGAGCACATCTCCGAGATTAAGCAATTGCTGGGCAAATAAGCCCAGTGCGTTCTTTTTATTCCTATTTTTTCAAAGAGAACAGGCTTTTTGCCTCCGTAGCTCAGCCTGGCTAGAGCGATTGACTTGTAATCAATAGGTCGTGGGTTCAAATCCCATCGGGGGCTTTCCTTATTCTTAGATTTGAACCTTGGTCGTGGGTTCAAACGCTCACTTCGCCGAAGGCGAAGTGGTGCACAGGTTCACCTTCGGTGAACCTCGTGCCCCACCGGGGGCTTATTTCTTCTTAGATTTCAGTGTAGCATTCGCATGCGCTGCCGGTCCACTCACAGACACCTGATTGGCCATTGACAGAACAGTCGCCGCCACAAAAGCCCGAACTGTCATAGTTGTTTTGACATGTGTTAGTTTCAGGCCCAGGTTCTGGTTGAGGAGGCTCATAGCCAGGTTCTGCACAGTAACAGGATTCCTGATGCTCATCGAAGTAGCAATTGCCTGGCGTCTGGTCGGGCAATATACAATCGCCCGCACAGATGTCAAAGGCGAGATAATCTGCATGACAGTTCACATACTCGGGACCGGGTTCTGGCTCAGGTTCTGTTTCAGAGGGCATGCAAACGCAGTCGTCGCCATCGGGTGCGCAATAGCCAGGCCATCCATCTATCTCACAATTGTCTTGGCAATACCCATGTTCTATCTGCGACTGCTGGCATTCTGTAAGTTCGGGACCGCCGGGTTCGCCCTCGACATAGCAAGAGCATTCATCAGGGCCTGTGACTTCGCAGACGCCTATCTGCCCGTCGACCTCGCATTCACCGCCGCAGAAACCAGTCACCTCGTAGTCGCCTTGGCATGTGCCGTCAGGCTCGGGACCACCATCACCGGGTTCTCCATCAGGCTGCCCAGGAAAGTGTCCTGGATCTCCGGTTCCGGGTTCTCCATCTCCATCCTTAGGCCCAGGAACAGGTCTACAATCCCACTCGCAATCTTGTGGGGTTCCGTCTTTAGTTATTCTTGTCCCCTCAGAATCCCTTTCAATTACAAGAATCCCACCCGCGGGGTCGTTAATATTTATCGCGCAGTCGCCGCATTCATCGCAACTACAATCGAATATCACACAATATAGCACTAATCCGATAACCACGCCTGCGGCTAGAAAAATAAGCTTCGGGCCTAAATCTTTGCCCATATCATCCTCTTTTTCCTGAGGGTCTTTTTCCGGAACAGGTGCAGCTATTTTATTGGGAGTTTCTTCGGCCATTTTTAGATGATTAAGGAATTGTTTAGTCTATAAAAATCAAATATGGCCGAATGTCTTAGATAAGTACTCGTTTTATGGCTTACTTTCTCCTCTTGATCCTCACGAAGAGTATCGCCATTGCAGAGAGGACCATTGCCATAGAAACATAGAATATCACGTCCGAACTCCGGGCTTCTTCGACCTCCTCTTCGATGAATGTGAAGCTGTCTTCAGGTTCCATCCGAACAACCCTACATTCGCCATCACTGCAGGAGTATGGACAATGCTCAAGCAAGCTGTGCTCGCCCGTTATGCACTCGTAGACTGAATCACCTATGCAAAATCTGCCGATAGAATCGCAGGTTTGGGCCGATGCTAGGCTAATGGGAATAATCATGAGAAATGAGATAGCGACTAGAATCCAAATTGGTTTTAGTCCATCCATTCGAATCGCACTATCTCTGAAATTCCGCAACCCTTGTCAGTTGCAGTGCAGAAATATAAATCGGACTCAACTGGCTTATAATAGCTTGGAGGGGTGGTCTGTATACCATTTGCAGTGCCAAAGCATTTGTAGGGCATCTTCGCATCCGCGCGATCAGAGCTTCTATAAAGCTGGCAACCGGAAGCCTCCTGTGAATCAATGTAGCTGCCGTATATTACTTTCTCTGCAGTTTCATAATCTATATCCGCAGGAATCCTATTATTACCTGTTGTCGCCGGATTTTGATTAGTATCCTGTGGTGTTGAAGATGTTTGTTGGGGTGTTTGCGGCTCTGTGTCTGTAGTTATAGAGTCATTTGACGTGGTCGGAACATGCTCCTCTGACATCATTAGAGTGACAGCTAAAACCGCTACTACAGCAACGATACCTGCAATAATCACTATTTTGTCCATGTTACCCCCTGAAATCTCTGGATATATTGCCGGATAAGGGTTAAAAATGGCTTATGTGTTTTTTAATCGCTAGATATTATTATCCCATGCAAAGGGTTTTTGGGGTCATGTCCGGGAAAGGGGGGGTCGGAAAGACAGTAACTACAATAAATATAGCCGCAGCGCTCCATGGCTTTGGGCATGACACGACTATTGTAGATGCTGATATCGGCTCAGCTAACCTGACTGTACATCTAGGCCTGCCCGATGCCGAACATTCGCTTCAAGATGTGTTAGAGGAGCGTGTGGATTTGTACAGGGCAATACGGGTCGTACCCCATGGCCTGAAGATAATACCGGCATCCCTATCGCTAGACAAAAGTATGGTGGAGATGTCGGGGTTGAAGGGTGTTTTGCGCTCTAAAGAACTGGGTGGGACTGCATTAATTGATGCGCCTCCAGGCTACGGAAGGGAAATTTTCCATATAATGGAAGCATGTGATGAAATAATCGTAGTCACAAACCCCGACGTGCCCTCGATTACAGACGCTGTAAAGGTTATAGAGGTCTCAAAAAGAGCAGGAAAGGAAGTAAGGGGTATAGTTATAAACCGAGTTGAGAGAGGCTCATCCGAGGTCTTAGTTGCAGAGATAGAATCTCTTTGTAGTCTTCCTGTTTTGGGAGTCATACCAGAGGATAAAAGGGTCAAAAAATCGGTTTTTGATAGAGCCCCCTTGGTTTTCCACTCACCGCATTCAAAGGCGGCAATACAATATAAACATCTTGCGGCAGGGCTTGTGGGGGAAGAATACTCGCCACCTGCCTTTGCCAGCTTGCGCCGCCTCTTAGGATAATCTTATTTTTCCTAGGAAAAGCCTTTTTGAATACATAGCTTCAAATAAGAGGCGCTTGAGTTTGTTTTTATAGGGCCTGTAGCTCAGCTTGGTTAGAGCGTTCGACTGATAATCGAAAGGTCGCCAGTTCGAATCTGGTCAGGCCCACTTCATTTTTATATATTTGGTCTCGTGGTCCTAACGACTGGCAAGGTCATGTGCAGAGAGTATTTGTCCACCTTGCCATCTGGTCAGGCCCACTTCATTTTTTCTTTTTGGTATAAGATTGGAGGATGTGCCTCTATTCTTTCAGTCTTTGGGGGAGTTTCACCCCGTATTCTTGAGCAACTCTCACAGCCCGGGGCGAGTGGGGATTAGCCTTTATGTACCTCCATAAATAGTCAGGCATGCCCTCGGGAGGGGCGCCTTTAAGAGATATCTCGTTTGTTCCGGTATCTTTTTTTATGGCTTTAACCTCTGCTTCTGGAACAACCCTGGTTTCTTCCGGGGGAATATCCCCTTCCAAAGTGGAATTATTTGAGGGTAACTCTTCAGGCTTCTCCGGATTCTTGTAAATGTTCTCTGGCTCTTCTATCTCCTCGATTTCTTCAAGAGCATCCTCTTCGTTAACGTCTTCGTTAATGTCTTCGTTAATGTCTTCGGCAGGCCCCTCAAGTGACTCGGAATTTTCTTCACTTGCTTCAGCCTCTTCTTTTGGCTCTGGAGGTTCTTCTCTTATCTCGGCTGTCTCGGCCGGTTTAGGTGAACTTGAACTATTTTCAGCCTTTGGCGATTGGGACTCGGAGACATCTTCTTTAAGCTCATCTTCCTCTTCTTCCCTTAATATTCGGGCTATTGAGACTACTTTATTGCCTGTATCAAGTTTCATGATTCTAACGCCCTGGGTGTTCCTGCCGATTTCAGATATACCGTCCACAGCCGTTCTAATTATGACACCTTTTGAGGTTATTGACATTATCTCATCTTCTATGCATACCTGACGCGTTGCGACAACGAACCCATTGCGCTCAGTGGTCTTGATATCGATGACACCCTGGCCCCCTCTATTTTGCAAAGGATATCGATCGAAAGGTGACCTTTTACCATAGCCGTTTTCTGTTACGGTTAATAGAGAGGTGTTTTCGTCGACCACCACCGCACCAACGACTTCATCGTCAGCTTTTAGCCTTATTGCCCTGACGCCCATTGAGTTCCTGCCAACCGCGCGCGCATCCGTCTCCTTGAATCGTATCGCCTTGCCCTTTTTTGTAGATACTAATATCTCATTGGACCCATTGGTAAGGAGAACGCGCACTAATCCATCATCCTCGCGAAGGTTTATTGCGATTATACCTCCTTTCCTGGGGCGGCTGTATGCCTGCAGGTCTGTCTTCTTTATCAGGCCTTTTTTGGTTATCATGGCCAGGTAATGGCCGTCGTTAAATTCGCTTATTTTGATGGCAGCACTTATCTTTTCGTCCGGGTCCAATTCCAACAGATTAACTATCGCTTTGCCCCTGGCATACCTGCCTTCAATGGGTAGCTGGTATACCTTTAGCCAATGCACCTGGCCTTTGTCTGTAAAGAATAGCATGTAATCGTGTGTGGATGCTACAAAGAGCTTTTCTACAAAATCCTCTTCCTTTGTACCCATTCCTTGGATGCCTCTTCCACCGCGTTTCTGCGCCTTGTATGTCCCCACAGGGAGGCGCTTGATATAGCCTTGGTTTGTAATGGTGACTACCATGTTTTCACGGGTAATGAGGTCCTCGTCCTCTAAATCATCAACACTTGCACCTATATCTGTCCTGCGCTCGTCGCCGAAGCGGGCTTTGATGTCTATGAGTTCATCTTTTATCAGCTGGAGTATTTTCTGTGCATCGGCAAGTACGCTCTTCAGCCACTCGATGTATTTCGTGAGCTCGCTGTATTCAGTTTCCAGTTTCTCTCGCTCAAGGCCCGTGAGTTTTTGTAATCGCATATCCAGTATCGCAAGCGCCTGCTTCTCTGATAGTGAGAACTGCTCGATAAGGCCCTGTTTTGCATCGTCTGTTCCTTTTGATGCCCTAATAAGTTTTATTATTGCGTCTATGTTGTCAAGAGCAATCCTCAGCCCCTCTAAAATATGGGCCCTTGCCTCTGATTTTGCCAACTCAAACTGGCAGCGCCGTGTTATCACATCCTGCCTGTGCTTGATGAATTGCTCTATGAGACCTTTTAAGGGCAGGACTACCGGCCTGCCTTCCACCAATGCCAGATTGATTATGCCGAAACTGGATTGCATTTGGGTGTGCTTGTAAAGTTGGTTGAGCACTACGTCCGCCTGTACGGAGTTCTTGATTTCGATGACCACTCTCATGCCCTTTCGGTCGGATTCATCCCGCAGGTCGGATATGCCCTCTATTTTCTTTTCCTTGACCAATGAGGCTATGGACGATACGAGATTGGCCTTATTGACCATGTAGGGGATTTCCTTAACTATGATGCGCTCCCTGCCTTTTTTCTCTTCTATTTCGGCTTTCGCCCTTACTTTTACGCTTCCCCTGCCTGTGGTGTAAGCCTGTATTATACCCGTCTGCCCCATGATTGTTGCGCCGGTGGGGAAATCCGGGCCTTTTATATACTGCATCAGGCCCTGAACATCCAAAGCGGGGTCGTCTATAACAGCGATTATCCCGTCGACAACCTCGCTCAGATTGTGGGGCGGCATGTTGGTAGCCATACCTACTGCAATCCCGGATGAGCCGTTTACCAAGAGGTTTGGGAACTTGGAAGGAAGTACAGATGGCTCTTCCAGGGTGTCGTCGAAATTGGGGACAAAGTCCACAGTCTCTTTGTCTATGTCTGAGAGAAGCTCTTCTGCGATGCGCGCCTTGCGCGACTCAGTGTTGTGGTTGATAAATCCATTTGCAACGAATGAGTGGCAATCGCTGTCAACACGTATGGAGTAGACTTTGTGCACCCCGTTTTCTTCAATGTTGGTGACTTTTTGGAAAAGATAATGGTTTTTTAGGAGGTGTTCGAATAATAGGCTGTAATCTGAATAGGTTTCATGCAATAGGATGTTATTGAGTTTTTTATGCTTGTTTTGTATATTCGGGTAGCGGTCAAAATTCTGTTTATTAAGGTATGTCGACTTGCTGAGGCTTCGAATATACTCTGCCACAAATGGCACAAGATCGGTCTGTGAAAAGTCCTTTTTGTAATTTAAGATTGTGTATTCCAACGCGCTGTTTTTTCGTTTATAAAGGAAACCCAGTTCCTTATAAAAACGAAGCATGTCCGACTTGCTGCGTATGTATATTTTATGTATGGAACGATGTGAATCGAAACGCCGGGCAGATGAGACGCCGAACCTTAGAAGGAGTATTTGGATTTCTTTCATTAGTTCTTCGCTTGCAGAGCAGCAACCCAATTCAATCATTTTTTGTGTTGATGTTGTGATTGTGCCATCGCCCTCAAAATATGCCCTTAAAAATATTGAGGCTATGCCTTTTGGAGATTGTAATATTGTGGGGGGTATTGTTTTGTCTTTTGATTTAACTGCAGATAATCCGATATTCCTTAAGAACTCCAGGGTGTGCCTATAATGGCATTCTAGGCGAGTGTACTGCAGCTTGCCGTAAGAGGATGGGTTTCGCGTAAAAGAATGCAGGGTGCTGTCAGGAAATACCCGTTTCCAGCGAGTTTGGAATTCGCTTATCCATTCCTGGTCGGTATTGCAGAACTCAAGTTTTTTTGTAGAAACATTGCCCTCCGAGACTATTGAGCCCAGTAGGAAAGCAAGGTCTTCGTTAAGCGTCTTGGGTAGTATAGTTTTTTTAGTTGTTGATTTAATTTTTGGATAGTAGGGGGACAATATTACTTCTGATTCGGGCCAAAGTTTGTCTGCAGTCCTATCGAGGACTAGATAGTCGCCTTCCATTATGTTTTCGATTATTTTCCAAAAGAACTTCGGCTTTCCTGTCTTTTCATCCCTTGTTAGTGTTAGCAGGGGGTGGTTGTAAGACCCTGCAATAGAATAACCCCTGTCTGTTGTTATTTTTTTCGTCGGGTGCTTTCCTGAGTCAAACCATTTGGAGGCGTGATTAACTGTGCCGTCTTTTGAAAGTATTTGGATGTCGATGTCTTCGGTTTTTGAAAGTTCTCCTATTGGCAATAAGCCTTTGTTTGTAGCTATTTTTGTATCGCCTGTGACACAATACCTCATCGCGGCCGCGGAATCCCCATCCACCGAGCCAAAGTTGCCCTGCCCGTCGACGAGGGGATACCTCAAAGAGAAGTCCTGTGCCATGCGGACCATAGAATCGTAGACTGCAGTGTCCCCATGGGGGTGGTATTTACCTAGGACTTCACCGACCACCCTTGCGCTCTTCTTGTAGGCCTTGTTATAGTGAAGGCCCAAATCATTCATGGCGAAGAGTATTCGCCTGTGGACCGGCTTTAGCCCGTCGCGCGCGTCCGGTAAGGCCCTGCCCACGATAACGCTCATTGAGTAGTCTAGGTAAGACTCTTTCATCTCGTCTTCTAAGGGGCGGGGGATTATATTCTTTGCGACTTGGGCAAGGGCTGTTTCTTCATCCAAGGATTCTTGGGCTGGGGAATCTATTTGTGGGGCTTCCTCAGTCCCCTCTATTTTACTCTCTTCCGTCGCCGGCTCTGTGGGAACCTCTTCTTCAAAATCCTTCGCTGTCTCGTCTTCTGCCATCATATATCTAAGTTCTTGACTTCTTTGGCATATTGTATGATGAAATCCCTTCTAGGCTCTACTTCATCACCCATTAAGATAGTGAAAATGCGATCGGCTTCGACAGTGTCTTCTAAAGTGACTTGCTTCATCGTCCTGTTCTCAGGATCCATAGTTGTCTCCCAAAGCTGGTCGGGGTTCATCTCACCCAGGCCTTTGTAGCGCTGGATGTTGGCGCCTTCGCCCACTTCAGCCATCACCCTGGCTTTTTCGTCTTCTGTATAAGCATAGCCCACCTTAGCGCCCTTCCATATTTTGTATAGTGGGGGCTGTGCAATATAAACATAGCCCTTTTCTATCAAAGGTGCCATGTGGCGGTATAAGAAAGTAAGGAGTAGAGTTCTTATGTGAGAGCCGTCAACATCCGCGTCGGCCATTAAGATAATCTTGTGGTAACGCAGCTTCTCGGCATTAAAATCCTCGCCGAGGCCCGTGCCGAATGCAGTTATCATGGTCCCTATTTCATTATTCTCTAAAATCCTGTGCATCCTTGCCTTTTCGACATTAAGGATCTTTCCGCGCAGCGGTAGGATGGCCTGGAACTCCCTGTCGCGGCCCATTTTACAACTTCCACCCGCAGAATCCCCTTCGACTATATAGAGCTCGCATAGCGCAGGATTGCGATTAGAGCAATCGGCAAGCTTCCCGGGGAGTGAGGAAAACTCCAGCGCGCCTTTGCGCCTAGTCAGCTCCCTGGCTTTTCGGGCAGCCTCCCTTGCCTGTGCGGCGTTGATGGTCTTGAGGAGTATCTTTTCAGCCTCTTTGGGATTCTCTTCAAAGAACTCGGAGAGTTTTTCATATACCATTGAATCCACGAAGCCTGTTACCGGGCCGTTGCCCAATTTGGTCTTGGTCTGGCCCTCGAATTGGGGATCCCTGAGCTTTACTGATATTACACCAGTGAGCCCTTCTCGCGTATCCTCGCCGGAAAGCTTGAGATCCTTTGCTTTTCCTAGCTTGTTTTTTTCAATGTAGTTGTTGGTCGCCCGCGTCAGGGCCGATTTGAAGCCGGATAGGTGCGTGCCGCCCTCGATAGTGTTGATATTGTTAGCGAATGAAAAGATGTTTTCCATGTAGCTGTCATTCCATTGGAGTGCGAATTCTATATGCATGCCGTCGTTGCTGGCTTCATAGTATATCGTTTCATTGATAGGCACCTTGCCATGGTTGATGAACTCGACAAACTCTTTTATGCCGCCCTGATATTGGAACACCGTTTCCTTTATGGGTTTTCCTTCCTCGTCTTTTTCACGTTCGTCGATGAGATTTATCCTTATACCCTTATTGAGGAACGCGAGCTCCCTGAGGCGGTGCGCCAAGTTGTCAAATGAGAATTCCAGGACCTGGAATATCTCTGAGTCGGGCTTGAATCGAACCAATGTGCCCTTCCTCTCTGATTTTCCGATTAGCTCAAGTGGCGTTTCGGGCTTGCCTTTTAGATATCTTTGTTTGTAGGCTTCCCCATCCCTGTGCACGACGACCTCGCACCATTCAGATAAGGCATTAACACAGGATACGCCAACACCGTGGAGACCGCCGGAGACCTGATAGGCTTTCCCCTCGAACTTCCCGCCGGCATGGAGTTTTGTCATAGCCATCTCGACGCCGCTGATTTTGTACTTAGGGTGGATGTCGGTGGGTATGCCCCTGCCGTTGTCCTCCACCTCTATTATATCGCCAGGGAGTATCCTGATGGTTATATTATCGCAGTGGCCCGCTAATGCCTCGTCAATGGAGTTGTCTACAACTTCTTCCACAAGATGATGAAGGCCACGGCTGGTAGTATCGCCTATGTACATGGCAGGGCGCTTTCTGACTGCTTCAAGGCCTTCTAAAAGCTTTATGCTCTCTGCCTTATACTCCTCTTTGTTCTCGTCCATAGTCGTTGCTGGTGAAGCCTAAATTCCTGGGTTTTTGGAGCTATTGCAGAGGCTCAAAAAATAGGCTCAATCAGTTGGATTTTACCACCGCATAATTAGAGGGAAAAGGCTTAAAAAGGGATGAAAATGCGTGGAAAAAAAGGTACGGCAGTCGTGGCATCAAAAGGGTTTATATATGAGGCTGTTGGTACTGTATATTATTGATTTGGGGATTTTAGGGTATGTGTTCACATCACTTCTCCATCCATGCCCTTGAACATCTTCGAAAAGCGCCTGTCTTTGCGCAGCTTTTTGAATGTGGATCTCATCTGGTTGTATTG
>CAYMNU010000009.1:0-12102 GCA_964391885.1 uncultured archaeon
CTCCTTCGATAGTAATATTTTTTATTGTTCCGTTTTCAACGACACCAAAGAATCCGCATGAACTACCTTCATCACAATTAAGAGTAAGGCCTGTTAAAATGGTTCCATTGCCATCAAATGAACCATTGAATGGCTCATATTTCCAAGTCCCATTGTTTCCAATACATCCTGCTTCAGTATCACACCATGATATTTCCCAAGTTCCATCATGATATTCACAATTAAATCTATCAACACATATAGATTCATTACCAGGACATTCAGCATGTATACAATTTCCATCTGCAGGACAATCTGTATGCACACAATAATAACCTTTACCAACAGGTTCAAAATTTCCAACTTCTATTATTCCTCCAGATAAAGTATAATGAGCAGTCGGATCTCTTGAAATGAAATGGATTTCTTCTGGACTTGTAATTATCCAAGGATCCTCTGGTGTTCCTGCTCCTCTTGAAAAAAGTTTAGGAATCCCTGTTAGTTTTAAATATGCAAAACCATCATTCTTTTCATCACTAATATTCCAAAATTCATCCCAAGTTGAAGACCATCTAGTTGTATATGTTGTTTCATCTTTTAATTGCGCTTCTGTCCTTCCTACTGCATTTCTAAAAGTAGTATCATGATCAGGAATTTCCCAATCATCATTAAGGAAAAAAGTTGAATATGATGAAGCAAATCCTTCTACTATATGTGTCTCAGAGTTATCACAACCAGGCCAATTAATGTCATACGTTTTTACTTCATATCTTGCACCTCTAAATGCATATACTTTTCCACCAGATCTTTCGTTTGTTACTTTTCCTGTTGAATAAGACCTATAAATATTTCCACCTGCAAGATATCCTACAAAACCACCAACATAATCATCCTGACGATTAACATTTAAACTAGTATAACCAGAGAACAACCAACCACCACATTTTTCGTATATAGTTTTAGAATGAGAATGGCCAAGCCCGGTAACAGTACCTCTTGCATAAGAATCTCTAATCATTGCATTACCAACCATTTTACCTGCAAAACCACCTGTTGCATATTCACCAACAACATTACCTTCAGCATAACATCCTTGAATATTTGTATTCTCAACATATCCAACAAATCCACCAGTGTTCTCTTCCCAGTTACCATTACCCCCTAGTCTATTCTGAACATGTCCTTCAGCAAAAGAATTAGTAATCTCACCCCACCAAGTATATCCAACAAAACCACCTATGTTTTCTCCAGAACAAGCATTAGGTTCATGAACTACCTCTTTAAGTGATGCGGAACCAGTAATAACAGACCTTATACTATATCCAATGAAACCCCCTATATCAATTCCATCGTAATATGTAGCTACTGATGCATTTGCAACAGAATTTTCAATTTCATCATCTATAGAAGCACCTATAAATCCACCAATACGAAGTACACGATTAGAACAACCGGTATACTGGGTACCTACAAATGGAATTGTTGTAATTGTTCCATGAAACTGCGTATTATCAATGTCACTATACATTGAATAACCAATAACTCCACCTACATATGTAGAACCTTCAACACGCCCATTTGTAATTGATACATCTTTTAATTTTAAACGCCGAGACTCTCCTGCAAGTCCACCTACACGAAATGCATTAATATCAAGATTTGCTGCATCACCACTAACACTTCTAAGCACTTCTACTCTTGACTGAATTACAACATCTTCTAATTCAGCATGTTCTACACGACCAAATAAACCACCATATCTATTCCTACCATATACATATATAGGTCCGTTACTTGTTATACGATTAATAATTATGGGATAATCTGAATTTCCTATCGCATCACCTATCAAACTACCAACATAATGAAGTCCACGGACCGAAAATGATAGGGAATTATCAGCTCTTAAAATAATATCTTCAATTACTACTGAACAAGAAGCACCGCTTGTTGCATAACCTGCTAAAGCTCCAGCATAAGGATGTTGATAAAATAACTCTCCTGTTTCAGAATTTACTGATGCAGAACTAATATAAAAATCAGATAACTTCAAATTTCTTATCTGTGCACAATCTATTCTTGCAAATAAACCTGTATAACTACCTTTATCTATTATATTAAGACCTTTGATTTCATAATTTTGTCCATCTAAAGAACCCTTGAAAGGATTGGGATCAGAACAAAGTGCATCTGTTCCACCATATGAAACATCACACTCCATTTTAAAATGAACACTATCATTATTACAATTATTACCCATTTCTTCCAAACTTGCTTTGTTGAAAATTCTGTGAGGATTTCCTGAGGTCCCTTCACCTAAAAATGCAACAGAATTATAATTATTATAAGCAGGATGTCCTTCCCATCTTAAGAAAGGATACGCATCTTTATCTAATGAATTAATTCCCCATACATCTTCTAAATCCCAACCAGCCCCATAAAATACATAAGCATTTTGCATCTCGGAAGTTGATTTTCCTATACTACCATGATGAGGAGTATCTGTCTGACCACTTGTTTGTATATTCCAAAAAGAACGCAGTGTCCACTCTGAACCATTACCTACAAATCCACCAAGCTGTGCTGTTCCATGAACTGTTCCGATTGAATAAGAATTAGTAATTCCTGAATTAACACCATTATTACCAACAAAACCACCAACATTACTACTTCCTGCATTACCTGCAACACCATGAGCATATGAATTTGAAATTGTTCCTGTTCCTGAGTTTCTTCCTACAAAACCCCCTATATACATTGAACCTACTGCTTGACCTTTCGCAAATGATTGAGTTATTGTACCATCTAAATTAACTCCAACAAAACCACCAATTTGATTTCCTGTACCTGTTACCGGAATATTAGAACTTGAAGTTTCAACAGTACCTTTGTTTTGTCCAATTAATCCTCCAACGATATTAACACCTTCAACTACGGTGCCTGTTGAATGAGATCTTAAAATAGTTCCTTCGTTTTCTCCTGCGATTGCTCCAACATAATCTTTACCCTTAACACTAACACTTGTTAATGAAACATCTTTTACTTCACCAGCAGCACCAACAACACCAAACAATCCAACATAATCAGTTGCATCTCTATCAATAAATAGATTAGAAATTGTTTTACTATTTCCATTAAATTTTCCAGTAAATTTATTTGTATTATTGCCTATCGGCTCAAAACCATCCCCTGCATTAAATGGATCAATATTACAATCTACATTATCATTTAGTATATAATATTTATTATCCAGATAAAGATTCATATTCTGAAGATGTTTGCAAGTTTCAATCTGATAAGGATTCCCAGAAGAACCAGTTCCACCTGCAAATTCTTTTTCTTCAAAATTAGCAGTAATACTTCCATTTGAAGTTAAATTAAAATTAGTTGAATTAGAATTTATGTCCGCTACTCTGTCTGCATTTGTTCCAGTCCAATTCACAAATACCCATCCTTCACTCGGAGTTGCTGTAATAGCATGTGCAGAATTTTCATCAAAAGTTCCTGCTCCTGATACGGTTCCTCCTGCTTCTGGGTTTCTGTTTATTGTTAAGGTGTATTGTGATGGCGGAACCGTATCTCGGAAACAACGGACGGAACCCGCATTTTCCTTAGCGCTGCTGCTCATGTTGGAGGTTGTGTCCAGCTCCCGCGCTTGGTTCTCTGGATTGCCTGAATCCTCGGTAGAGGACCAGTAGTATTGTTCAGAGAATGTGGTTGCTCCGTGGAGGGCTTGCCATCCAGCCCACAATTCATCATGTGCGGGTAAATACCATGTTCCCGCTGGAACATCACCTTCTGTTAAGGTGGCACAATATTCTGCTGCGGGATAACTTCCTGCTAGACCAACAAGAATATCCGTGTTAGCTTTACCATCTGTATTACTTTGGGCATTAGTAGTTACTCCTTCAGGTCCCCAAACTAAAGTACTAGGTGCTTCATCTGACCAACAATCCGCATCTTGCGGAGTTCCATCACAAGGGTCTGTTCCTCCCCCTCCGAGTATCCCGAAACCCGGCTCTCCGCCTGCGAGAACCATAGGTTCGCCCTTGAAGCTTTCGAAAAGGTCGTCGTCGGAATCGTTAGCGGAGTCATCGGAATCATCGGCTGAGCCGTCGGTGGAGTCGTTGGCGGAGTCATCGGAATCATCGGCTGAGCCGTCCGACGAGCCGCCATCGGAGCCGTCGGTTGAGCCGTTGGCGGAGTCATCGGAATCATTAACTGAGCCGTGGGTTGAGCCGTCATCAGAATCATTCTCGTAGTCGTTCAAAGAGTCATTTACGGGGTTATCGATAGTGCTATTGTCCCAGTCGCCCTCCGGGTCAGAATCGCTCGCGTTTTCCGGCGGGAGCGGATTCGATTCCGTTTCGTTGGTCAGATTTTCGGCTATCACCGCGATAGAAAGGGATAGAAGGATAAGAACTATGGCGATGCTTATCTTCGCCTGGGCGGTTTTGCCGATGTGCCAGGCATCGGGCTTAATGCAAGAACTCGCTTTGTTGATAAAGCGCATGGTATTTTCCATTTCAGGGCGATTGTGTATTAGTTAGGATAATTAATAAATCAGCTATAAAAACGCATTGCCCGCCCCCCAAAGAGCCTGCAAAACCCCGGGTTTCCCGGGTCGCGGGAAGGCTCCGCGACCTTACGCCAGCTTTCCTAAAGGAAAAACCTGCGCCAAGCGGGGGTTCCATCCAACGGGAAGATTCTGTCCAACCCTGCTCAACGCTTGAGCGCCCTCTCCAAATCCTTCAAGTCGAAACACATCACGCCCTTGGTTCTCTTCTTAAACGACTTGGCGAAGAGCGCGTAGGATTCCTTCCGCTTCTCTTTGTTCCAGTCCACGAGCTTCGCCTTCTCTTTAAGCTCACTTAGGATTGCCTGTGCATCCACCTTGTCCTTCCACTTGCACTCGCAGAAGAGGATGCTTTTCTTGGGCTCGTTCAGGGCGACTATGTCTATCTCATGCTCGCGATGCCACCACTTGCGCACATCGTTGTATTCCACCAAGCCTGTGAAAATCCGGGCATTCAAAAGCTCTTCGATAAGGTACTCAAATGATGTTCCAAAGAATTGGTTTATCTCACTTTTTATCTGCGCTTCCACTGAGGCAATATTCCCTATTTCAAGCCTGTCGCGGTTCGGGTAAACGAATCTGAACCAAAACCTGAAAAGGGGATCGTTTATCTCGTATATGCCCTTCCTTTTCATCCCCAGCGGCAGGATGTGGCGTATTATGCCTGTTTCCTCGAGGGTTGAGAGGTATTTCATCAGATTGCTCTTGTCTATGCCCGTCGCCGAGCAGATCTTGCCTGTGCTCTTGTAGCCCAAAGATATGTATTTCAGTATCAGGCGATAGGTCCGGGACTCCCTGAATTCCTGCCTGAGCAGGACCAGCGGCTCGTCGTAGAGCCCGGAGCCCTTGGTCAGCAGGCCCGTTTTAATATTTTGGCGCAGGTCCAAACCAGGGTCGTAGAACCCAAGGTAGTAGGGTATGTTGCCAAATACGAACTGCGCTTTCATAGCCTCTTCCGTATCGGGCAGTATCTTCAGGACAGTCGCAAAGTCGAAGGGCTGCAGCTTCCACTGCAGCGTGTGCCTGCCATAAAGAGGGCTTTTGTAGCCCAGCACGTCATTTTCCATTACGGAAAGCGACGAGCCGCACAATATTAGAGTTATGTTGCTCTTTGCAAGCAGCTCGTCGGCTATCTTCTGGAAAGTCGAAAGGAGGCCCTTGTTCAGGCCAAGCAAATAGGGGAACTCGTCAATCGCTATCGCCAGCTTTCTGTCCGAGGCCTCGCTTGCGAAGTATTTGAAGAGGTCGTAAAGGCTGTGCGTGTCCAGTTCCCTGAAGAGCTCCTTTCCAGTGAGTGTTGCAAACTTTTCCTTGAGTTCTTTTAGGTTCTCGTCGAGGCTTTCGTCGGTGAAGAGTATGTATGCGCCCTCCTTGCCATGCAGGAACTTCTTCAGCAGCTCGGTCTTGCCGACTCTCCTCCGGCCATAGAGGACTATAAGTTTGAAGCCCTTTTTGGCGTGGGCACGCTCCAGGAACTCCAGCTCTCTTTCCCTTCCGATGAATTCTGGTATCATTATTATTATAATTTGCTTACCACTATTTAAAAAGGCATATGTTCGGTAGTATTAAAGCGCAACACCGCCAATTTAGTCAAGTTAACCAGCAAAAACCTGCGCCAATCGTGAATTCCGTCCAAGCCTGCTCACCGCTTGAGCGCCCTCTCCAAATCCTTCAAGTCGAAACACATCGCGCCCTTTGTTCTCTTCTTAAACGACTTGGCGAAGATTGCGTAGCTCTCCTTCCGCTTCTCTTTGTTCCAGTCCACGAGCTTCGCCTTTTCCTTGAGCTCGCTTAGAACCTTCTCCGCATCTACCTTGTCCTTCCACTTGCACTCGCAGAAGAGGATGCTTTTCTTAGGCTCGTTCAGGGCGACTATGTCTATCTCATGCTCGCGATGCCACCACTTGCCTATGCGGGTGAAGTCAAACGCGCGGGACTTGCCTAGCCACTCGGCGCAGACATCCTCAAATATGCGCGAGGCGTAATGACCAAGGCCGGGCAGAACGTCTTTTGCCATTATCTCGCCGGCGCGCCCCCTCTCGATGCTCTCTATATTGGGGAAGACGAATCTGAACCAGAAGCGATAGAAATTGTCCTTCAGGAAGTACAGGCCGGCGCGGGACTTGTGCGGGCGCTCTTCGGTCACTGGGACTTCCCGCTTTATTATGTCAAGGTCAGCAAGCACTGAAAGATATTTTGCTGCCACGCCCTTCTGCAGCCCGGTCTCGTTTATGATTTCAGAGAGTTTGGTCTTGCCCAGCGCCACGGCCCGCAGTATGGAGAAATAGAACTTGGGCTCTTTGAGCTCCTCGCGCAGTATGAACTCTGCGTCCTGGAAAAGGACAGAGTCCTTGCGCAGGAACTTGTCGCGGACATTTTCCTCGAATGAGCCGGATGCTGCGAAGTCCGATAAGTACCCGGGAGTCCCGCCAAGCGCAGAATATGTATGAATCAACGATTCTGCGCTGTAGCCCTTGAAGAACAGAGAGGCCTCGAAAAAGCCCATTGGCGGGAGCTTTATCTGGCCAGTCCTCCTGCCGTAGAGAGGGGACTTGTTCGCAAGCACCTTTTCCACCATCATCGATATGCTCGAACCGCAGAGTATCAGGAAGAGCTTTGAGTCCTTCAGCCTCCTGTCCCAGTGGTCCTGGAGTATTGACGGCATTGACTTATTGGAATCAACGAGGTATGGGAACTCGTCTATGGCGATTGCTATCCGTTCCGACTTCGCCTTTTCGTTGATGTATAAGAAGAAAGAGTCCCAATTCTGGAAGGGGTTGCTCTGCAGGTAGGGGTCGCTGAAGAACCCTGCCAAATCCTCGCTGAACCTTGTAAGCTGGTTCTTCTCTGACTCGGTCCGGGCCAGCAGGCGTATGCCGCGCTTGCCTGATATAAAATGGTCTATCAGCTCGGTTTTCCCGACCCTGCGCCTGCCGTAGATTACCATGAGCTCGGCTTTTTTAGACACCCAGCGGCTCTCCAGTGCCCTCATCTCATCTTCCCTGTTGATGAACATTTTGTTTACTTTTAAGTAGTTTACTTTAGAGTAAACTAATATAAAAACCTTCGTAGGGCGTTTTTTGCTAATATACCGCCGGAAGGCCTTAAAATCCGACTCGGCTCCGGTCAAATGCCTTGAAAACCTGCGCCAAGCGCGGATTCCATCCAACGGGGGGATTCCGTCCAACCCAAACAGCTCTTGTCCAATCCACCTCTCATCAAAGCAGCCACTTCCGGAATTCAGCTAGCAGGCAGCCGCTTCAGGCAACCTGAAGGCGCAGATAGAAAAATTGATTTATAAACAACCTCACTATAATTATAAGAAAATAAATTTTAGCGAGGTTAAAATGTATATAGAGAGGGACTTGGAGGCCAAGATAAGGAAGTACCTGGACAGCAGGGAGATTATAGCGATAGTCGGACCGCGGCAATGCGGCAAGACCACGCTCATGGAGCATTTAGCCCATGCGCTAAAGGGCGCAAAGATAATAAGCTTTGAGGACAGGGAGGCCCTGGAGCTCTTCGCACAAGATCCAAAAGCCTTCATAAGCTTATATGCAAAAGGTGCCGATTATCTCTTCATCGACGAGTTCCAGTATGCCAAGCAGGGCGGTAGGCAACTTAAATATATATATGATACAATCGGCACAAAGCTGATAATATCAGGCTCGTCGGCCCCGGACCTTTCTGTGCAGAGCATTAAGTACCTGGTCGGCAGGATATTCGTCTTCAACCTTTATCCGCTTTCCTTCGACGAGTATCTCAGGCATAAGGACAGGAAGCTCTTTGGCGCGTATTCCGGCAAGCCGTCAAAGCCGCTTTCCGATATGATAAACAAACATTATGAGGAATTCGCAGTCTATGGGGGATACCCGCGCGCGGTGCTTGCAAAGGACAATGAGGAAAGGGTAGAAGTGCTGAAGGGTATTTACAATACTTATTTCCTTAAGGAGATAAAGGAGATACTGCAGCTGCCCGACGATTTCAAGCTCAGTCGGCTGATAAAGATACTATCTCTGCAGGCAGGAGGTATGGCAAATTACGGAGAGCTGTCCTCGGCGACCGGCTTCGATTACAAAGATTTGCTGAAGCATCTGAACGTCCTGATGAAGACTTATGTTTGCGCGGAGAGCAGGCCTTTCTTCACGAACAAGAAGAAGGAGCTTGTGAAGGCTCCGAAGCTATTCTTCATAGACAACGGCCTGCGCAACTATGCGGCCGGGAACTTCCAAGGCCTCGGAAACCGGGCCGACCGCGGTGCGCTGAACGAGAACTTCGTCGCCTCGGAGCTAGTGAAGAGGGGCATTGAGCTGAAGTACTGGAGGACCAAGGCCAAAGCCGAAGTGGACTTCATCGCGGAAGTCAATGGAAAGGTAACCCCAATTGAGGTGAAATCGAGTTTGGCCGGCGCAAGGTTAACTCGCTCTTTCAGGAATTTCCTCGAGGAATACACACCTGAATCAGGGTTTGTGTTGTCGCAAGACCTAATAGAGGATATTGCTGTGAATGGAACCAGGATAATGTTCCGGCCCCTTTTCCTTGTAGGCAGTATTGCGGAGAAATTGAAGGTTTAGCTGTTTTGCTTCCTGCTCGGGAAAACTGATCGCTGCGTTAATTCCATCCAGCCAGGGATTACATCCAACCTAAGGAGTCCATTCAAAAGGAGAATCCCACCGATGCAGCCCTCGCATACCCGCAAAGCTTTTTATCTCCACAACAGCAAAAATAGCAACTTTTAATAATCATTAAAACTTCAAAAAGTTGCAGGCTTTTTAACCGCAAAGTGTGACTTTGCGGTCAAAGTTTGAAAACCTTGGATATTATGCAAATGGACGCAAGCAAGGCTTATATGGGCGAGCTGCCCCACGAGACCACCTCCCTCTGCCCAGAGTGTATGAAACCACTGGGTGCATTGGTCTACGCCAAGGACGGCATAGTCTGGATAAAGAAGACATGCCCGGACCACGGGGAGTTCAAGGAAAAGTACTGGGAAAGCGTCGACATGTACAACAAGGCCCGCAAGCACGGGGCACCCCCAGTATACCAAAAAAACCCTAACGTTGACACGGGTGGTGCCAATTGCCCATTCGACTGCGGATTGTGCACACGCCATAAAAGCCATACTATGCTTGCCAATATCGTAGCGACAAACCGCTGCGACTTGTCGTGCTGGTATTGCTTCTTCTACGCCAAGGAAGGCCAGCCCATATATGAACCGTCTCTAGACCAGATACGCTCCATGATTAAAAACTTGGTAAGCGAGCAGCCTGTACCCTGCAACGCCGTTCAAATCACAGGCGGCGAGCCCACGCTGAGGGAAGACCTCATTGAGATGGTCAAGATAATCAAGGAAGAGGGCGTGGACCACGTGCAGATAAACACCGACGCCATAAACTTCGCATTCAAGCCCGAGCTGGTCAAAGGCCTGAGGGAAGCGGGCAGCAACACAGTCTACATGAGTTTCGACGGCATCACACCGAAGACCAACCCCAAGAACCACTGGGAAGCCCCCTATGCAATCGAGAATTGCAGAAAAGCGGGTATGGGAATAGTGCTTGTACCTACGGTCATCAAGGGCGTGAACGACCAGGAACTGGGGGACATAATAAACTTCGGACTTAACAACAGCGATATAATAAGAGGCGTCAACTTCCAGCCAGTGTCGCTTGTAGGCAGGATGCCCCAATCACTGCGCGAGCAACAGAGAATAACCATACCGAAAGCCATAGATAACATAGAACAGCAGACAAAAGGCTTGATAACAAAGGATGATTTTTTCCCTGTGCCCTGTGTGCACCCGATCAGCCACCTGGTGGAAGCCCTGAAGGGTAGGAAGACCTATGATTTGAGCACTCACTTCGCCTGCGGGATGGCTACTTATGTCATCAAGGGCAATGACGATGTGCCTGTACCGATAACGCAGTTTGTCGATGTTGAAGGGCTTTTTGAGTACCTGGACGAAAAGGCTGATGATATTAAAAACTCAAGGTTCAAAAAGCTCAAAGCGGCGGGCATACTCTTCAAGTTGGGGAGCTTTGTGGATAGGGAAAAACAACCCAAGGGCTTCGATTTCAAGAAGCTGATGTTTGGTGCAGTCGTAAAGCACGATTACAGGGCGCTGGGCGAGATAATGCACCGTTCGCTCATGATAGGCATGATGCACTTCCAAGACCCCTACAACTACGATGTGGAAAGGGTCGAGCGCTGCGGCATCCATTACACGATGCCCGACGGAAGGATAATACCATTCTGTGCCTTCAATGTAATCCCGGAAGTCTACCGCGACAAGGTTCAAGCGCAGTATTCCATACCTGCGGAGGAATGGGAGAAAGCCAACAACACTACAATCCTCGAAGGCAAATATGTAAGGGATGCCGAGAAATTGGAACAGGGTGACGCTTACAAGAAAGCTTATACACTCAAAGACTATTTCAAATGACTGATAAGGAACCGTTCGGAAAGCTTCTAAAGGCCGAGTTCGAACTTCGCGGTTTGGATTCGCTGAAGCATGCGGCGCACCTGCAGTACAAGCTCATGCTTCTAGAGCCGGTCGTGAGAGTGCATGTCAGCTTCCCAAAGAAAACCCTGGAGATAATCTATTCGAACCCTGCAAAGAATACGCAGCCCGTTCTCAATGCCCTAAAGCCGGTGAGGACAATCCTGAAAAGCAAGCAAAGCATTGAATATAGTGAAATCGTGCGGCGGGGCTACCATAACTAGAGTGTTTTTTGCTTAATTTTTAGTAAAGTTTCCTGCAGACATTAATCCATAGAGCTAAAGCTAGTTCTATCTTAAATAAAATAAAGAAAACTAAGCGGCAGCTATAAGGGCGTCTATGACTTCTCTCATCTCTGCCTTGTCGCCCTCTGCATCGTTGCTTGACCTATAAGGCTGGCCTATGCGATAGTACCTGCAGCCGAATACGAATGTGGGGACGCCGCCTCTTGGATTGACCTTTTTATAGAGGTCAAGCACGTCCTGCGGAACCTGGGTTTCTTTTTCAGCAGTAAGCAGGTTATCGCCCGTGTTTACCTGCCAGTTGTAAGCTGCTATCTTCCCCTCATATTCTGCGGCGATTGCTGCAAAATTAGGGTCCGACCATGTGCAGAAAGGGCATGTGCTGCTTCCCACCATTATGATTATGGGCTTGCCATTCTCTGTACATATTTCCGCATCGACTGTGTCAAAGCGGCCTATAGGATCTGCGAGGACAGGCTCAGGACCAGGCGCAGGCGGCTCTGGGACTGGCTCGGGAACAGGTTCAGGAGTCTCATCGCCTGGAGCGGGCGTAGAAGGTACTACTGCTGCCCCCGTGGGGCAGTTTGGATTGAATGCGAAGTAAACGGTGGACATAGCCAAAAGCAGTGTGAGGACTGCAAGAAACGCAAATGCAGGGTCCTGTAGATATTTAGTACAACCCTTTTTTGAGGGCGCTTTCACAGATTCGCCTTTCATATCTCCCCCATCCTTGGATTTCTTATTAACTGCCTTGGCCATTTTCTTATTTGTAAAAATTAGAAGTATGTGCTTTTGAGAAGCGGCTGGCA
>CAYMNU010000010.1:0-64278 GCA_964391885.1 uncultured archaeon
CCTGATAGAGCAAAGGACTGAGCGCGTATATGATTACGCTACAAGAGAGATAGTCATGGATAGCGGCAGAATCGCCTACGACGGAAAGCCCAGAAAGAATGGGGAGAAACCTCATTGCAGCGCAGCTAACCCCGGGGATGCATTGGTTTCCCTAAAGGACCTTTCTTTTTCATATGGGGCTAACCAGGTTTTCAAAAAATATTCCGAATATTTTAACGAGGGCGAGCTGCTAGTCCTAGAGGGCGCCAACGGATCGGGCAAAACTACCCTGCTCAAGCTTATAATGGGCCTATTGAAAGCTGATTCCGGCATCGTCAACGTGGGTGGCATAGAAAACCCCGGAGTAGAAGAGACTGCAGGAAGCCTGGGTTACGTCTTCCAAAATCCGGACAACCATTTGTTTGCGGAAACAGTGGAGGAAGAAGTGAGATTCATTTTAGAGAATACGAAAAGAAAGGGCGACGTTGACAGAATATTAAATCGCTTGGGGATTTTACGCTACAAGAAAAAGTACCCCCGATATCTCTCCGGCGGGGAAAAACAGAGGGTGGCGCTGGCGTCAGTGCTAATCGCTGAGCCGAAGGTCCTCCTTCTCGACGAGCCGACCCGGGGCATGGACCATGTCTTGAAGAAAGAGCTGGCAGAATACCTCCTAGACTACACTAAAAAAGGAAACCTGGTCATAATGGCTACGCACGACGATTACATGTCAAGCTGTGCGACAAGGAGGCTCAAACTATGAAAAAAAGCGTTTTGGTTTTCGGGATGATAATCGCATTATTCCTTGCCGTGCTGCTGCTTCCTTCAGCGGGCATCTCGCCCGCAAGGCACTGGGCTGCATTCTCCCTTCTATTGGTCTCGCTAGGCATCGTCGCCATGTTCTTTGAGTTCTCAGAGCGCTCCCGCAGCTCTAAAGAAATATCCATGACCGCGATGCTCGCCAGCGTCTCCGCAGTTGCGAGGATACCATTTGCAGCCCTGCCGAGCGTCCAGCCCTCCTCATTTATAATCGCATCAAGCGGCTATGTATTCGGCCCTGTGACAGGCTTCATGGTCGGCGCCATGACACCGCTTATATCCAATTTTTTCCTGGGCATGGGGCCTTGGACGCTCTTCCAGATGTTTGCATGGGGCATCATGGGAAGCTCTTTTTCACTTTTAGGCGGGCTGCTCAAAAGGGTTTCCGGTCCCCGGTCTTCGGTCTCGGGTCATGGGACCTTAGGGCGGTTCCGCATGCTTTTCTTAGCGGGCTTCGCATTTGCATGGGGGTATCTCTTCGGTTTCATAACCAATGTATGGTCCCTGGCAAGCTTCGGCCTGCCCCTCACCCTTGACTCAGTAATCCTTCTCCAGGCGAGCAGCTTTGTCTTCGACACCATGCACGGTGCAGGCAACGCCCTTTTCTTCATCTTCTTCGGAAAGAGGGTAATCTCAATCCTTGAGAGGTTCGGGGAGCGATTTTTTAACTCCTGAACTCAAATAAATTCGCAAAAACATGGACTCTGGCAAAAAAATAAAACTAATAGGCGCTATCATGGTGCTGGAAGCGGTGCTGTTGGTGGGCATAATATCTTTTGTGACGGGTATAAACATTGACTTTTCGCCTGAAACCAGCCCCAGTGGTGCAATAGTAGCATCTCGGCTGGACAGGGAATGCAGCCTCAATCTTGTGACTGAAAATCCAAGTGTCCGGGTAGGGAGAGCTTGGTCCGATTCAAAAAACCAGGTCCTCGCCTACGAAGTCATGATACTTGAAGGCAGCTACGAAGGCGCTAGCGGCTGGGCCATGGAGTTCATGGTCTCCTGCTGAAGCGGGCAAGGTTTTTAATACTTCTCTTCAAATATCCCGCTATGAATCCTGATATCGCCGAGAACTTTTGACTTTGCCAAAGAATTTATTTACTTAATATGGACTCACAAGACATCAGTAAAAAAGCCGCTGCGGAAAAGGCATGCGGGCTTGTCGAAGACGGCATGAAAGTGGGGCTGGGCACCGGCTCAACTGCGGAGTGGGCCATCAAGAGGCTGGGTGAGCGAGTCAGGGAGGAGAAGCTGGACATAGTAGGTGTACCTTCTTCTATAAGGACAAGAGACCTCGCGAAGATTGTAAAAATACCGATTATACCCTATCATGACTTCATCCACGAGGATATCCATCTGGATATTAACATAGACGGCGCCGATAGAATAGACCCGGAATTCAGGCTGATTAAGGGCGGCGGGGGGGCGCATGCAAGGGAAAAGCAGGTCGCCCTGCGCTCGAAGCTTTTTTGCTGCGTCGCCGACGAGGGCAAGCTCGTGCCAAAACTGATAGGAAGCTTTCCACTTCCCGTTGAGGTGATACCTGATTATTATGTTGGTGCCTGCAGAGAATTAAGCCAATTTGGGCATGTGAAGCGCAGGGAAACAGAGGGAAAGGTTTTTATAACCGACGGTTCTAACTACGTGGTTGACATTTCTCTGTCCGTCGGCGAGCCTGATCGGCTTGAAGTCGACATCAACAGGATACCCGGAGTCGTTGACAACGGTTTTTTCACCGTGCAGCGGCCCCAGAAGGTGTTCATCGGCAACCCGGACGGCAGTGTAAAGGTCTTGGACGCGAACTTGCATTCGCCATAATAAGCAAATCGCAGTTTCGCAAAAACCTTGTCTCGCTAGCAATAAAAACAATGGCCGAAGATAAAAAACAGGACGCCAAGAAGCATGACGCTAAAAAGAGCGCAGCCCCGGTTAAGGAAAAGAAGGCCGCTTCCATAGTCAGGGTCCTTGCCACTGACATCGACGGCACCAAGACCGTTCTTACAGGAATCTCAAAAGTAAGGGGCGTTGGCAATAACCTCGCCCACGCTATCCTCAAAAAGCTTGCCATTAACCCCCAAAGCCGTTTAGGCGATATGAGCGATGCGGATATAGAGCGGATAGAGAATGCCATAGGCGACCCGGCTTCCTTAAATATACCTGTATGGATGCTTAACCGAAGAAAAGATTTTGAAACTGGCAATAACATTCACCTTAATACCTCAGACCTCAAACTCGCGCAAAAGAATGACATCGACCTCATGGGTGAAGTCAAGTCTTATAAGGGCCTCAGGCATGCAAGAGGCTTGAAGGTGAGGGGCCAAAGGACTGCATCTACCGGACGGGGCATGAGTGCCGTGGGCGTGCAGAGGAAGAAGACCCAACAGGCGCAAGCTAAGAAATAACACTCAAATAGAATATTCATAAAATGGGACAGCCAAAAAAGCAGCGAAGGAGGTATAATACACCCGCGCACCTATTTAAAGGCAGGGAGGGCGAGGCTGAGCTGCGCCAGACATACGGCCTAAAGAACATGAAGGAGGTCTGGAAAGCAAAGAGTGAAGTATCAAGAGTAAGGGGACTGGCAAGAAAGCTTTTGGCTACGCCCGATCAAAAGGCAGAAACAGAGATTCTTGCTAAGCTGGCGCGCTTGGGCATTCTCGCAAAGGACGCCAAGCTCGAAGATGTGCTGAATATCAAAGTTGAGGATATCCTGGATAGGCGCCTCCAGACTATCGTTTATAAAAAATCACTGACCACCACAATCAAGCAGGCAAGACAGGAAATAGTCCATGGCCACATTGCGATTGCAGGGCAAAGGATGAGTGTGCCCGCACATATGGTAAGTCTCGAAGAGGAGGGCATGCTGGAGTTCTACCCCGGTTCGCCCATAGCAGATCCCGATCACCCTATTAGAAAGATAGAGAAAAAAGCGTCTACAGAGGGTGCTGAGACTAGAGAGGTCAAGGCGGAGGATGTCAAGCCGCCCTCAGAGAGGCCAGAGGAAAAGCCCGCTTCCGAGCCGGCAAAGGATGTAGCAGAACCGGCTCCTGCCGAAACTGCAGCGGCAAAAGAAAGTACAGAGACTGAACAAATCGTAGAGAAAGAAACACCCTCAGAATAATATGGCTGCAAAAAAGGAATCTGCGGAAAAGCCCACGAAGGAGAAAAAGGCAAAGCCTGTTAAGGCAAAGGTGGAAAAGCCCATAGCTCTTGAGGCTGAAGCTCCCACGGCCGAAGCGCCCAAAGCTAAAGCCCCGAAGGCGGATGCAGAAAAAAAGCCCTCAGAAAACATCAGCAAGAGCCTCGTTGACCAGGTCCGGGAGGGGATAATCGAGGACAAGGAAGACAAAAAGACAGTCCAGTCAGCCCCACGTAAGTCTGAGGCCATCGCAATAGTCCATGTCCATGCATCAAAGAACAATACAATAGTCACAGTAACTGACCTCTCAGGCGCCGAGACCATCGCCAGGGCGGCGGGAGGCCAGGTGGCGAAAACAGGCAGGGAAGAAAAGTCCCCCTTTGCAGGCGGGCAGCTGGCAAAAAAGGTTGCCGCCACACTAAAAGACCGCGGTTTTACCAAGGTCGATGTCTTGTTAAGGGGCAAAGGTGGCCACCGCGGGCAAAAGAGCCCGGGACGGGCCGCGTCCGCAGTCATAAAGATGCTTGCACGTTCTGGAATCAGGATAAGGAAAATAGAGGATGTGACGCCTATACCTCACGGGGGATGCAAGCCGCCGGGCGGAAAAAGGGGAAGGAGAGTTTAAATGAAGGTTGAATACAAGCAGAAAGGGGGCCAGAAGGAGAGCTTTGTCGTGTCTGGCATAAACACCAGCATGGCCAACGCCATAAGGCGTGCCGCCATGAGCTATGTGCCTTCGATGGCAATGGACCGCATAACAGTCTATGAGAACACATCCATACTCTACGAAGAGTTGATTGCGCAAAGGATAGGTTTGATACCACTTTTTACTGATCTTAAGAGCTATGCACTACCGGACGAGAAATACAAGCAGGGCGATGCCCGCTATGAATGCTCTTTCATACTCGAAAAGTCGGGTCCATGCACAGTCTACTCCGGCGACATGAAGCCGAGGGATCCCAAGGTAAAGCCGGTTTTCGACAAGATGCCGATAACCAAGCTCGCCGAGGCCCAAAAGATAAAGATGGAGATGACTGCACGATTGGGCTTCATGGGTGAGCATGCAAAGTATCAGCCTTCACTGGCTTCGTACAAGCAGCTTAATGAAAGCGATTTTGAGTTTTTCGTCGAGTCTTACAATAATCTTTCTGCAAGAGAGATAATGGAAGTTGCACTTAACGGCTTTGAAGAGCGCGTGGCTATGCTTGAAAATGCATTCTTGGAGTCCAAGAAGCCTATTAAGGCAAAAGAAGCAAAGGCAAAGAAAGCTCCAAAAGCTGTGAAGGAGAAGCCTGCAAAAGCCGAGAAGCCTGCAAAGGCCAAAGCAGAGAAAAAAGCAAAGCCTGCAAAGGCAAAAAAATAACATTCAACGGCATTGCTGTCTTACGGCAGCTATGCCTTCACCAAGGGGCGGGTCGATTCTGGCAAAACCGGAAAGCGCGCACCGCAATGGCAGTTATGCGGGGGTGCCGGAGTGGTCAAACGGGCACGGTTGAGGGCCGTGTGGCTTAGGCCTACGCGAGTTCGAACCTCGTCCCCCGCATTAGGTTTATCAGGAGATTCGAACTCTCCAAATATGCGAGTTCAATCCCTGCTATTATCATATAATGGAAGGAATAAAGTACGAGGACCAGAATCGTCTGGGCCTTATAGAGTTCCTCAAGAAGGAGGGAAGCAAGCAGCCCATCTGGGCTCGCCTAGCTGTGGATTTGTCCAAGAGCAGAAAGAATCGCTCTGAAGTGAACCTGGACAAGATAAACACTTTTACAAAACCCAAGGACACTGTCGTCGTGGCAGGTAAGGTGCTTGCGAATGGCGAGCTCGACCACGAAGTGATAATCGCCTGCTTCAAGGCCTCGGAAGGCGCAAAAGAAAAGATAGAAGCTGCAAAAGGCAGTCTCATAACTATCAAAGAACTTGCGGAAAAAAATCCGAAGGGTTCAAGGGTCATAATACTAAAATGAGCGAAAAGATTGTCATTGATGCCGAAGGGTGCACGATGGGGCGGCTTGCCGCATATTCGGCAAAGGCCGCTCTCGGCGGCAAGAATGTCGTGATTTTCAATGCTGAAAAGGCTGTAATATCTGGCAAGGAAAGCGAAATATTCCCTAGGTACAAAAGGCGATACGACGCCAAAAGCAATACGAATCCCAGGCGCTACGGCCCTAAAAGGCCAAAGAACCCTGACCGTCTTTTAAGAAGGGTTATAAGAGGCATGTTGCCCTGGTCCAATACCCGCGGCCGCGAGGCATTTAAAAAAGTTATGGTTTACATCGGCCGACCGGAGGCAGAGATAAAGAAAAAAGAAGGCATAGAGCTTTCAAAGGCCGTGCTTTTTGACAATGCAGTATTTAAGAAGCATTATGATTATTTCATCACACTTGGCGACTTGTGCGCATACCTAGGAGGCAGAAATGAGTAGCAAAAACACAATCCATGAAGCTGGGAAGAGGAAAACAGCCTATGCCAGGGCTACTCTAAAGGAAGGCAAGGGCGAGATTAGGATCAATTCGGTACCGCTTGGTGTTTACGGAGACAAGCTTGGCCAGCTAAGGATACGTGAGCCCATCATGATTGCCAAGAAGTTTGTCGACATCGACAAGCTGGACATAAGCGTTAATGTAAAGGGCGGCGGCTCAAGCGGCCAGTTGGATGCTATACGGACCGCAATCACAAGGGCACTTATAAGCTATGCGGCAAAAAATAAGAAGGGCGACGCATTAAGGGCTGCAATAGTGGCTTATGACAGATCACTCATTGCAGGCGACTCAAGAAGAACCGAGCCTCACAAGCCATCAAAAAGCTCAAAAGGCCCACGGGCCAGAAGGCAGAAGTCATACAGATAAAAATGATAATACCGATAAGGTGTTTTACATGCGGAAAGCCGATAGGGCATCTATGGGAGGAGTATAAGTCAAGGCTTGACAAAGGAGAAAATGCAGGCAAAATTATGGACTCCCTGGGCCTAGAGCGATACTGCTGCAGGAGGATGCTCCTGACTCACGCAGACCTCATGGATGACCTTCTGCTCTACACCAGATAAGCCAGAAGGCCATTCTCGGGACCGTAGGGTAGCCAGGTTTATCCTCTCGGCTCGGGGAGCCGGTGACCGGAGTTCGAATCTCCGCGGTCCCATTCATTTTCAATCAGGAAACAAAAATGGAAACGTTGAACAAGTACGAAACGGCAAGAATCATAGGGGCAAGAGCCCTTCAGATTTCGCTAGGGGCGCCTGTGTTGTTAGACGTTCCAAAATCAATGATGGATCCGCTCAAGATAGCTAGGTTCGAGCTGAGCAAAGATGCTATACCCATAGCGGTAAAGAGAGAGTAAAAATGGCAGTAAAAAAGGCTATGGAAAAAGAAGAAGCAGTCGAGAAGAAAGAACTAGCTGCTGAGGAAGTTGAAATCATCGAGAAGCCTGAAGTGCAGGAAGAGGAAGATATTCCGGATGAGGCCAAGGAATACATAGCATCCACAGAAGGCAGGAAGCTGCTTACCGAGCCAGAGACCTACCTTAAGAACGGCACGCATATAGGCCTTACCTATCGCACAGGCAACATGCGCAAATTCATATATACGATTCGTGATGACAAGTTGAGTATTTTCAGCCTTAATTCAATCGACGAGCGGATAAGGAAAGCGGCCAAGATGCTTGCAAGATACGACAAGGATGACATTTTGGTAGTGGGTTCCAGGGCATATGCAAAGAGGCCCGTAAGGAAGTTCGCTGAGAATGCGGGCTTGAAGTTCGTGTCCGGGAGATTCAGGCCGGGCTCTTTCACAAACCCGCAGGAAGGCAATTTCCGCGAGCCTAAAATAGTCATGGTTGCAGATCCCATTGCAGACAAGCAGGCAGTAAGGGAGTCTGCAAGAGTTGGCATTCCGATGATAGGCGTATGCGACTCGAATGCGCTCACGAGGAACCTCGACCTTATAATACCGCTTAACAATAAGGGCAAGCAATCTATAGCCCTTATATTCAGGCTGCTCACAAAGCAATATTTGGTGGAGCGAGGCGAGATGAAGGAATCCGACGAGCTCAAAGACACGCTCGAAGACTATATCTCCCAGATACAGCCGACGAAACGAATAGAAACGCTCATAAAATCCAAAAAGAGGGAAAAGTTTAAAACATGAGCATAAGAAGCCCTGCAGTCGCCGGGGCATTCTATCCTTTTTCTAAAGAAGAAGCCCTTGGCCAACTTGAAGCCTTATTCCAATATTGGGGCATCGGTATTGAAAGCTTAGGTGATGATAGTTGCGCGGGCTGCAAAGGCCTGGTTGTCCCCCATGCAGGGTGGGCATACTCGGGCTATGTGGCAGCCAAGGCATACGCAGAGCTTCCCTCTGTTGATACAATCATCCTCATGGGCCCTAATCATTATGGCGTTGGTCCGGATTTCTCGGTTTCATCCTCCGATTGGGCAACACCATTAGGCAGAGTAAATACGGATAAAGGGCTCGTTGAAGCGATTTGCAACAGCTCCATTGCAGAAGCCGATGACCTCGCCCATCAAAAAGAGCATTCAATAGAAGTCCAGCTGCCATTTCTGCAGCTGGCGCTAAACCGTTTTGAGATAGTGCCCATTTCCATTAAAAACTATGCCGCTGACGAGGCCTTCCTGAGCGTATGCAAGGACTTTGGCAGGGATCTTGCATCATGTATAAACGACTGCGGCAAAAAGGTTCTCGTAGTCGCATCCACGGATTTCAGCCACTATGTGCCGCAAGAGGTCGCTGAATCCCATGATTCCCTCGCTATTGAGGCGATCTGTAAAATGGATGAAGATGCGCTATTCAATGCGATTTCCGAGAAGGGCATCTCTATGTGCGGATATGCGGGGGTGGCGTCATGCCTCAGCGCATGCAGGGCATTGGGGGCGAAAAAAGGGGAAAAGCTAGCCTATATGACGTCAGGCGAAACAGGCGGCGACAGCGAGGCAGTTGTAGGCTACGGCGCTATTCGGATTTTATAAGGGCAATCTTCAAATTAAGCAAACATAAGAGGCCTAAAATGGGTATTTTGAACTACAGGATTGACAGGATAGACGGAAAAGTCAGCAAAAGAGGCGCTGATAAGGTAGACGTGAAAGAGGCATTCTCGATAATCGAGGCCAAGAAGAAGACAGACCAGATGGTAAATGTCAAGTGGGGTTTTGACATAGACTACCAGGGAATCGGCAAGCTTTCGCTTGAGGGCTCGCTCGATTACGTCTCTAAAGATGCCAGCGCCTCAATCGAGGAAAAAGAGGTCAAGGGCAAGAAGCTTACCGCCCTCAAGGGCGAAGCGCTCAGGGAAGTATCTAATTCCGTGCTCAGGAGGGGCATAATAGAAGCCATAATCTTGACCAAGACTTTGCAGCTACCTCCCCCCATACAGCTGCCTTCAGTAAGGGTAGAGAAGGACAAATAGTCCTTTTCACCCTGCTTTTTTTCTTTTAATGCCTTTCTTAATCAAACATGAAGCTTCTTCTAAATCACGCGGACTCTTTTGACTTTGAAGCCACCCGAAAGGCTATAAAAAGCGCAAAGGACCTGATAGATAAAACAGGGACTGCCAAAAACGCATTGGTTGCATTTATAGCAGTCGAAAAATGCGATGAAGGCAAAGAAAGCGCAGTCGCAGAGCGGGCGGTTTCCGAGATTATGGATGTCTTCGACAAAGTGGGGGCTGAATCCATAGTAGTATATCCTTATGCCCATCTCTCATCAAACCTTTCTTCGCCAGCAGTCGCCGAGACTGTTTTGGACCTGGTTTATGAAAAACTTAAGGAAGGCAAGGCGAATGTTGTCAAGGCGCCATTCGGATGGTACAAGGCGTTCAGGATAAGCTGCAAAGGCCACCCTATGGCTGAGCTCAGCAGGGAGATAATAATTGAAGAGATTGAGGAAAAGTCTAAAGAGGAAACCTCGGAAGCCCTTAAGGCAGAAGAGAAAATGAAATCCTCTTGGAAGATACTCACTCCAGACGGGAAGCTGCACGAGCCCTCAGGCTTTGATTTCTCCAAGCATCCGGGGCTGAAAAAGTTCGCGGATTATGAGATGCATAAAAACCGTGCGGCTGACAAGGAGCCCCCCCATGTCGAGCTGATGAAACGGCTGGAGCTTGTGGATTATGAGCCTGGCAGCGACCCGGGCAATCTCAGGTACTACCCAAAAGGCAGGTTCATCAAAAGCCTTCTCGAGGATTATGTAACCGAAGAGGTCAAGAAATACGGGGCGATGGAGATAGAGGCGCCGATAATGTACGATTTTGAGCACCCTTCGCTGAAAAAGTATCTAAATCGTTTCCCTGCTCGACAATACACTATTCAGACGCCAAACAAGAAGGTGTTTTTAAGATTCGCCGCATGCTTCGGCCAATTCCTGATGGCGCACGATGCGACCATCTCTTATAAGAATCTGCCGCTGAGGCTTTATGAGATGACTCGCTATAGCTTCCGCGTTGAAAAAAGGGGTGAGTTGACAGGCCTGCGAAGGCTCAGGAGCTTCACGATGCCAGACTGCCATGCATTCGTCTCGGATTTTGAGATGGCCAAGAAGGAGATGGCTGTTCGTTTCGAGCTGGCTGACCGGATCCTTACTAAGATTGGCATTGATAGGAACAAGGAACTGGAGATGGGCCTCAGGATAGTAAAGGGATTCTATGACGAGCATAAGGATTTTGTCGCAGACCTCGCCAAAAAGTGGGGTAAGCCCATGCTTGTCGAAATGTGGGATTCAAGGTTCTTCTATTTCATGATGAAATATGAATGGAATTTCATCGATGCCCTGAACAAGGCGTCTGCGCTCACAACAGACCAGATAGATGTTGAGAATGCCGAAACCTATGACATAAGCTATGTAGCCAGCGATGGCTCTGAGAAAAGGCCGCTTATAATGCACCTCTCGCCCAGCGGGGCGATTGAGCGCGTCATTTATGCGCTTTTGGAAGGCGCTTATATGAGGTCTCAGGAGGGCGGCCTTGCCGAGCTCCCCTTATGGCTCGCGCCGACGCAGGCAAGGGTTATTCCAGTGAGCGAGAAGAGCAGCGAATATGCGCGCGCTGTGATGCTTGAACTGACAAAGAATAATATCCGTGCCGATCTCGACGACAGGGACCTGACTTTGGGCAAGAAGATAAGGGAGGCGGGGCAGGAATGGGTGCCCTATAGCATTGTGGTGGGAGAAGAAGAAGAAAAATCAAAAAGCATCTCGGTTTCAGTAAGGGGTATCAAGGGCCAGTCCCTTATGTCCACAAAGGACTTGGCTGCCTTGGTGCATGAAAGAACCGCTGGCATGCCCTTCAAGTCTCTCCCTCTTGCAGCAGAGCTTTCAAAGAGGCCGAAATTCGCGGGATGACTACGGCAAGCGCGCCTGCCAAGGCGATAATTCTGGGCGAGCATACAGCCCTCTACGGCAACCCTGCTTTGGCCATGGCTTTAGATATTCGTGCAAGAGTGGCTGTGGCTATGAGGAAGGACGGAAAGGTTTTCCTAAGCGCCCTGGGGCTCGGCATAGATAAGCAGTTAAAGACTCCGGAACGGGGCACGGAGCTTGTTATGAAGGCAGTAAGCATGGTAGGTGGGGGGTTTGACATAGAGGTCAGCTCAGAAATACCCCTTGCATCCGGGATGGGATCATCTGCGGCAATATCCTGCGCTCTCGTGGCTGCCTTAAGAAAGAAATCGGGCAATAACTCGGACATACGATTAATAGCCGAAGAGGCTACAAAATGCGAAAGTGTAGTCCACTCAAAGAGCAGCGGCCTTGACACTTTTGTTTCGGCTTATGGCGGTGTCGGCATATACCACAGTAAAATATTTATGCCTCTTGAGCACCATGAATTTCCCAATATAATCATAGCCCACTCGGGAGAATATAGCGAGACCTATGGGCTAGTGCGGCACATAGACTCCCTACGCAGTAGTTCTCCCCAGCTTTTCAAGGACTTTTTGGAGGCTTCCAGAGATATAGTCTCAGAAGGCGGCGAATGCATCCGATCCTGCAAATGGGAACGGCTCGGAGAGCTGATGTATGAAAACCATTCCCTTTTAGCTGGTATGGGGGTATCCTCGCCCCGGCTGGACACTCTGGTTGATGCTGCACGCAGCCAGGGCGCAATGGGCGCCAAGCTTTCGGGCGCGGGTCGCGGCGGAATAATGCTGGCATTAGTTGACAAAAGCAGCGAAGCAGGGGTAAAAGAAGCTTTAAGTAGATTGAATGCCAAAATAATAGAACCCGGAATTTCAAAGGACGGTGTCAGGCTGGAATGAAAAACCAAAGGAAAATCGACCACATAAAGATTGCGCTTGAAAAGGATATCGAAGCCGGAAAGAGCGGCTTTGAGGACATAGAGCTGGTGCATAACGCGCTACCCGAAACAAGCTTGGATCATATCGAAATCAGGACTGAGTTCCTAGGCAAGAAACTAAAATACCCTTTCCTCATAGAGGCAATGACCGGCGGCACAGAAGAGGCGATAGCGATAAACGAGGCGCTTGCACATGTTGCCGAGGAAGCGGGCATAGGCATAGCAGTAGGCAGCCAGAGGCCGGCGATAGAAGACAAAACGCTTGAAGAGAGTTATTCAGTCGTCAGGGAAACGGCGAAGAAAAGCCTTAAGGTAGCAAACCTGGGCGCAGTGCAGCTGAACTACGGATACGGCATAACAGAATGCCAGATGGCCGTGGACATGCTCGGTGCAGACGCACTTGCATTGCATTTCAATGCCCTGCAGGAAGTGGTGCAGCCCGAGGGCAATGTCAATTTCGCAGATCTTCTTCCAAAAATAAAGGACATTTGCGAGGCATTGTCTGTGCCTGTGATAGCCAAGGAAGTGGGCTGCGGAATATCAGGAAAAAGCGCTGAAAGGCTCTTGGAAGCGGGCGTCAAATGCATAGACGTTGGAGGCTACGGCGGGACTTCCTGGAACCGCATAGAGGGCTACCGCGCAGAGGGCGAAAAAAGGGAGATTTCGGAAATATTCGATTCATGGGGCATACCCACTGCAATATCGCTTCTTGAGATTAAGAAGCTTGAATGCCAGAAGATAGCCAGCGGAGGGATCAGGGACGGTATAGATGTAGCAAAGAGTTTCGCGCTTGGCGCAGACCTTGCAGGGCTTGCATTACCCCTTTTGAAAGCGCTGGACGAGCATGGTGAAGACGGCGTTTACAGTTACATCTGCCAATTGGCGGATGAGCTCAAGGTCGCTATGCTGTTAACCGGCTCAAAAGACCTGGGTGCACTTAGAAAGGCAGATTACAAGGTCTTTGGAAAAGTCAAAGAGTGGATATCATGATTATTGTTTGAAACCAAACGAGGTAATAAAAAAGAAAATATGGAAATAAAGGCGGTTGGCGGCTATGAGGGTGTAGGCCGCAACATGACGCTGGTAAGCGTAGACGGCGCCCAGTTGGCGCTTGACTGCGGTATAAAGCTGGATTCCTACCTGCTTTACTACGGCGAGTCAGACAAGGATTTTGACGAGATAAGCAATGAGGATTTGCTGAAGGTTGGTGCTATACCGGATTTAAGCCCAAAAGAACCCATCGACGCGTTTCTGGTGTCACACGGGCACTTGGATCATATAGGCGCGCTCCACCGGTACATGGATAGATACCCTGCACAAGTGTTTGCGACTCAGTATGCCGCAGGGCTTATACGCAAGAGGCTGCCCAAAGAGCAGCTGGGAAAGCTGTCCAATGTGAATTATGGGCAAAGGATACAGGTAACGCCCAGGCTCTCTGCAGAGCTTGTCCAAGTCACACACTCGATACCGCAGGCATCGATGATTGACATACATTCTTCAGAGGGTGATATAGTATATGCATGCGATTATAAGCTGGATGACCACTCAAAGATAGCCAAGACAAATTACAAGAGGCTCAAGAGCATAGGGAATCAGGGAGTCAAAGCGCTTATAGTCGAGGCGCTTGATGTTGGGAGAGAAGGGAAATGCCCCTCAGAGAAAGTGGCCCGGGCTAAAATCAGGGACACCCTCGCATTCGCGCATGAGGAAGGCGGGCTGATGGTGGCTACGACTTTTTCCACGCACCTGGAAAGGCTGCAGACACTGATTACAGAAGCTGATAAGCTGGGCAGGAAGATAATAATAGCCGGCAACAGCTACATAGCTAACTGCTCCATGGGCGAGGAGATGGGCCTGCTTAAACTGCCCGACGGCACCAAGGTCGTGGGCAGGAAGCTGGATTCTGTGTTCTCCAAGATAAACGACAAGAACCGGGACCAGTACTTTATAATCACCACGGGCCATCAGGGCGAGCCGAAGGCTGTTTTGTCGAGGATTGTGAATAATTCCTTGAAGTTTGACTTCAAGAAGGGCGACTCGGTGATATTCTCATCGAGCACTATACCCACGGACGTCAACATAGCTAACAAGAGCCAGATGGTCGACAAACTAAGGAACCTGGGAGTGAGGATATATGATGATGTTCACGTGTCCGGGCACGCTAACAGAGAGGAGCACAGGAAGCTTGTCAAGATGCTCAATCCCGAGAATATAATACCTGCTCACGGGGACATCAGGATGCTTGCAAACTACTTTGACTTTGCTGAGGGCATGGGCTACAGGGCGAACACTGACGTTCACCTCATGAGGAACGGGGACAGCATAAGCCTGTGAGGCCTGGAATAGCGGTCGCAGAGGGCGATTTAAATATAGGATACATCTAAAATAAGCCCTGTGCAGGGGTAGCATAGTGGCTATGCAGCCGACTGCAGATCGGCAGACGGGGGTTCAATTCCCTCCCCCTGCTTTTTTATGCTTTTTAGTCCCGACTCTAGCATTTTTGGAATCCCCAAGCGTGGTCTAAAATTTAACTATCTAAGAAAGTTACTTTATTTATCTAGTTTACCTTAATGACCTTTCTAATTAACAAAAGAAAACAGTATACTAGATTAGCTGCTAATCGGAGGTGAAAAGAATGTCCATGTCAAGACGAGATATTGAACGGAACGCAAGGAAAAAGAAGGCCAAGGAAGCGGCCAAAGCATCCAAGAAGTAAGTCCCCCACATTTCTTTTAATCGGGTGCCGAATACAGCCTTTTCGGTACCCAAAATACCTTTTTGTCTGGAGATGTGCGTATGCATTTATAGAAAGGTTTTCTTATAGTCCCTTCTAAATACCTTGGGGTGGCAACTACAATAAGCCTCAAGAATCGCTTTAAAATGACTGGATATGGATTTGGCAAGGTGATACTCTTTGGCGAGCATTTCGTTGTTTACGGCCTTCCGGGCATAGCCGGAGGCATAAAGAACACGACGCTTGCAGAGATTGAAAAAGCTCCCGAGCCCGGGCTTCATGTAATCGACAACAGGCCCTCGGTCAAAGGCTACAAAGAGGGCAAGGCATCACAGTTTAAAGACAGCTTGAGTTTTATCAAGGAAGCCATCCCCCAGGTCCCATGGGACGCCCAGGGGGTGACAGTCACCCTTGGCGGAGACCTTGTGGCAGCTTCGGGCGTGGGCGCGTCCGCAGCTTCATGCGCCGCGATAGCGCGCGCAATAAACGACTTTTTTGGCCTCGCATTGAGCGATGAGCAAATAAATCAGATAGCCTATGAGGGCGAGAAAGGCTACCATGGAGACCCCTCAGGGCTTGATAACACATGCGCCACCTATGGCACCCTAATAACCTTCAGAAGGCTTCCGGAATGCAATGAGATAGATAAGCTCGAGCTAGACAACAGCTGCGAGATCGTCATGGCCAATACAGGCATACCCGTTGACACAAAGGCAGTAGTTGCTGGAGTGAAAGAGCGCAAGGAGGCAGAACCAGAAAAGTATTCCAAGATATTCTCAGATTATGAGGAGTGTTATAAAGATGCTCTCACGGCATTAAAAGGCGGCGATTGGAAGAAGGTTGGACAGCTTATGTCTAAGAACCAAGAGCTGCTCAGGGAGCTGGGTGTAAGCCATCCCAAGCTTGAAGAGCTTATCGAAGCAGCCATGGCATGCGGTGCCTACGGCGCAAAGCTCACTGGAGGCGGGGCAGGCGGCTACATGGTTGCATTGACCCCTGGCAAAGAGCTACAGGAAAGAGTGGCTGAAGAGCTCAAAAAAAGGGTTGATATAGTCGTAAAATCTACGGTGGGCGGCAAATAAGTAACAAGCTAATACATAACTCAAATAACTTATTTAGATTATTGGCAAGTCCCGACTATCTTTTGGGCTCCTGTAAACGTTTTGCCCTTTAGGTTGAACTCTGTGTTGTCATAAACAAAGCTTACGGTGTAACCATAGCTAGAATCTGCTTCGCACGAAACCCATTCACCTGAAATAGTTCTCGTCTGGAGGGCGTTTAATGTCACTGGCGTTTCGGTGAAATTTAATGTATTGCCATTAATAGTGACATTTACCAAGCGTATATCATACTCTTGATTATTCTTAATTACAAGCTCGTCATCACCGATCGATCTCATCGCCCAGTCTAAAAGGCCTATTTCAGCGGTTTTCCAATAGAGCTTGCTGCTCCGATCTGCGGTCTCCCCGCCGAGGCTGGACAAGTCTATCAAAAGGCTGACTACGACCACCGCTATAATAACAACCACAGCTAGTATGACAAGATATTCAGTAGAGGCTTGGGCTTTTTTATCCATTGGGCTATTATTACATAATATCTTATAAAAACCTTTTTGCGCTGCCCTCAGGCAGTGCCTAGGAAAATCCCCAATAGCCAAAGGAATGCATAGAAGAAAATAACCGACATCGGCACAAATGCAATTGCATACTTCAGCCCGTATTTCTCTTTACCGTCAGATATTATCCCTACGAGGAAGCTGGATATAAGTGCAGTTACTGCAACGGTAACAGCAGCCAGAACCTTAAGCCATTCTGGGTCGATGGAATTTGCCCCTATGAGCATGGAGCTGTCCATGCCTTGGACGCTTTCTATTCCGCCGCCAATATCTGATGTCAGACTTGCCAATCGTTCATTGAATATCGAAGATATTGAAAGGAGCAGTGGCGCGCCGATTATTACTGCAAATATCACCATCACAGTATAGGTCCTGCTAGATGCGATTATCTGCCGTTTGAGCGAGCGGTTTTCGATAAGGTTTGCCGAGCTCTCTTCAAGCAGCCTTGCCAATGAGCCGCCGCTGTCCATACTCCTCACCATCAGCTCTGTGCTCCTCTGAAGACTTTCGGATTTTATCCTATTAGATATGTCAAGGAGGGAATCTGTGAAGGACTGTGTACCCAATGCCTTTGAGGTGGCTATGTCCAGCTCGCCCTTCAGCAACCCGAATTCCTTTTTTGACGATGACTTGAGTGCTTGGTATGGCGTCATCCCTGATCGCAGGTAAGATGCAAGGAGTTGATAGAAGCTTGGAAGGACTTTTTCCACCTCTCTTGCTCGCCGTTCGCCCGAGAATGACGGCAAGAAATAGGCCATCACCTGCATGGCTATTATAAGGCCGGCGTTTGCTATAAGAACGAGTATTGTATCGCCTGAAAGCCCCAAAATCCAAAGTGCAAGGTTTAGAAGAACTAACGAAATCAGATTAATTGCCAGTATCTTCCCAAGCCATTCCTCGCCGGAGCTTTCGGAGCCTGCGTAGGACAAGAGCTTGGCAATAGACTTCCGATACCCCTTTGGGTATGCCCTCCCTATCCCTGTAAACAATCGGTTCATACGTGCACCACCGGCCTCCTGCTTTTCACAAAGCCTATTATGACGAGCTGTACAAGGAAGCTCATGCAAACGAAGATTACCAGCATTATTTCATTAACGCCTGCTGATGCGAATGCGTTAAGTATTATCATGAGGGTTATTATTATCGTAGGTATGGCAACTGCTGCGAGCATATACACTAAAGTTAATACATTGAGCTCATTGGAATATTTTTCAATGTCCGAGCGCTGTTCTGAGACTAGATTTTCAATTAGGCTGCGCAGGACGCCCTCGATGTCTGCCCCGGATTTAGACGTGTTGACAATCTGCCAAAGTGCGTTCTGGAAATGCTCGGAGGGCGTGGATATGGCAAGCCACTCTAGAGATTCCTCTAATGAGACTCCGGTATTGACCTTATCTACGACAATCTTCAAATCCCTGGAAACATAGCCATACTTTCCTTTAGACACAAGGGTCAGGGCAGTGAACATCGGAAGCCCGGAGCTTATCGAAAGCAGCAAATCCTTCAATGCATACACTAAGTTCTTGTCTATCTGCTCGGAGGACTTGCCGGCGAGGATTTTTGGGTACCTAAGCAGCACTATCAGGAACATAGCAAAGACAAGAATACCTGCCATAAGACCTAGAAGCAGAGAGCTTCTCAAAACCAATGTTATCCTGAAAAGCAGCACGAAAATCAGGACGAAAAAGGCAAGGCCAAAAAGTAGGGCGGATACAACTGCCGACGACCTATAATCATCAGGCTCTATATCAAGGCCTGCACGCATTATATCTGTATCCATGCCCGGGGAGAGGCTTCTGATGAGCCTTCCAAGACCCCTTAGTCTATGGGAACGCTTCGATTTTTCCAGGGAAAAAAGCATTAAAGGTATTCTCATTTCTTTGCCGGGGAAATTTTCTTAAGTAGCGCGTCTTTGTCTGTATAATACTCCGAGACTATGGCTCCTACTTCGTCGATTTCATAAACCCCTTCCTTAATCATCCAGTCTAGTACTAGCTGTTTTTCTTTGAGGTCTTTTTTAATGTCTTCTGAGGTCATGCCCGTATAAAGATTCAGCTTCTCAAAGAGTCTTTTACTTTCGTTGACCTTTTCAAACTTGTCCAAGCGCGGGCTCCACCTATAGAGATAGTTCAGGTTAAGCTGGTCGCTGCCCTCGCTTTGGAGTATCTCTGCAATCTCAAGCGTCCGCCTGAAGCCGCGCCTGCGGTCCCTGAATTGCACCACTATGAGGTCTATTGCTTGCACGTCCTCGAGCGGCAGCTCAAACGGGGGTTTTGTCATCCTCCTGACAAGATGCCTTGATGTGTCTGCGTGGACTGTGGAATAAACGGAATGCCCTGTGTGCATGGCCTCAAAAAGCACTTCTGCTTCCTTCCTCCGCCTCACTTCCCCCATCACTATCCTGTCAGGCCTCATTCTCAGGGAATTGGCTATCAAATCGAGCATCGAAACCTCACCCTTGCCTTCCTGGTTTGGATTCCTTGTAGCCATAGGTATCCAATTCCAGTGCAGGTAGCCAGGTAGGTTTATCTCGCGGGTGTCCTCAATCGATATTATCCTTTGATTAGATGGTATGAGCGAGCATATCGCATTCAGCATGCTGGTCTTGCCGGATGCGGTTCCGCCGGTGACGAGTATATTCAACTCATACTGCATGCAGAGCCAGAGAAGCGCAGCTATCTCAGTGGATATAGTCGAGACCCCGGGCTTGACAAGGTTACTTATAGTCCAGGGTACTCTTGCAAACTTCCTTATGGTTATGGTGTTTCCGAAAGATGAAATGGGAAAAAGTGTAGAGTTCGCCCTGTCGCCTGTGACGAGGTGCGCATCCATAAGCGGCTCCAGATTAGTTATATTGGTACCGGACTTTCGGGCTATCTGGGAAGCGATGTTGAAGACCTCTTTTTCCGAAGGTATGGAGATATTTGTTTTAAGCCAGCCATGTTTTATATGATATACTCCCAGATTTGCATTGCTGCTATTGATACATATCTCTTCCAAAAAATCATCGCTTATAAGTAGTTCTATTTCTCCCAGACCATAGCAGTTATGGAGCAAAATGCCTGCTAAGGTGTCTTTCAGCTTTGGGTTCTTTTTTATATCTGCGGCAAATTCCTTTTCCACGAGTGACTGGCCTTCTTTGCTAAAAACTTCCTTCAGCTTAGCCATCCTGCGCTGATCTGAGATGTCCTCAACTGTTATAGGTACTTTCTTTGTGAGCTCATTGGCAAGGCTCTTTAGAAGCGCCTCGGTTGCAACTCCCATGCTAGGCAGGCTTATGCAGTAAAATGGAACGAGATCTTTGTCTTCCCTGCTTATGCTGATTTCGGCACTTACGTTATCGGCACTGGTGAAATAAGTATCTATCTCTTTTCCAGGGGGCTTAACGTCCTTTGCCGGCTCGGGCGGTTTCTTCAGAAGTTTCGCATAAGGCTTTGATATTATATTAGTGGGGTATTCTATTGAGACATAATCTGCAAGGAATCCTGCCCATCGCTCTGCGGTGGCAGCGTCCGTACCTAGCTTCTTCGCCAGCTTGTTTAGTGGCATGCTATTGCTCTTCTCTGCAACCAGTAACTCAAGCAAAGCATCCGCAGAAGTCCTTATATGAGCCATTTTATCCTTAATTGAGACAATCCCCTTTTGTATAATAAGTGTTACTCCTTTATAAACCAAACTGTGCGGTTAATCTCGGCATTGCTAGTTATGTCGCTTATGTGTACAAATAAGTCGGAATCAACATAGGCTGGTGCCAGCTGCCCGAAGCCTAATGATATCGACGTTCTCACTGGGTTTTTCCAGAATCCTGCGTAAATCGTCCCGTTGACTGTGGCATTGCCTATCTCAGCGCCGCCTACGCGTATTGTAATGTTACTACTTTCTTGTTCAATTACCCACTCAGAAGACAAATTATGCGACACCTTAAAGCTTTTCTCATACGGGAGGCTGGCATTCGAGACATTTGATGCATATAGGGTAAAAGTGAGATCGCCCTGAGAAACACTTTCTGTGACATTTAAAATCTCGTCGGAAAGCTCCAGCCTGATGCTGCAGGATTCTAGGACCGATGCATTTTCAAGAGGATAATAAAGCACGGCAGTCTTAAGGGGGTCAAGATAATTAAACGCATATTTGTGCGGCTCGAATAAAAGGGTGATATTTTCCAAATCACCCAGGCGGATTCTCGCAGCGGCCGGGCTCCCAGGACTCCTTGTAGTGCTCGTGAAGTTGGCTCGTATATAAGATTCATAATTGTTAAGGGCTAGCTGGGACGCATTTGAAGCCATTATGTCATTGATTGTAAACACAGTGAAATTGTCTTCGCTTGAAATTGACGCATTCATGCCGAAAAGCGTTATTACGTCGCCCCTGATGTCATCATAGAGGTAAACTAATTTCGGGCCAGAAACATCCGTTTCAAGTACTCTTGAAGTAAAGAAGATTGCCAGCAGAATCATAGAGCTCATGAGAAAGAATGCGGAAACCGTAAATATATATCCTTTTTGCCTCATTCTTTCCACCCCCCGTACCAAAGCTCCATAGTCACTGGCCAAATACGGCCTTCATGTGTAAAAACTCGCGATACCCTGACAAATGAGGCAGGCCGCTTGCCTTCGAGCTCATATTGGGCTTTCAGGCAACCTGTTTTTATATCCGCACCTTCTCTATCGCTAAGCATAGTATCATTGTAATTATCTGCATGATAATACAAATCCCCCTCCTGGAAGTGCATTTCAAGTTCCATGCATATAGATTCGGGACTTGCTAACACCAATTCGCGTATAGGTAGGGTGCATGGATAAGTGCCGTTTTCATCAGCTTCACACCCTCCTGAAAGAATTCCGAGGGCCCCGCTTTTTTCGGCGGTGATTAAAAAATCATAGCCGTACTCCACCAGCATATCGCTTCTTTGCATGCCCTTGCTTGCAACCATGTTTACAGACCATGCAACCAGAAGCCCGGCTATTGTCAGCGCGAGTATTGCATCCAAGGTTATAACAAATCCGCTCATTTAGGTGATAAACTGAATATGAATTTCACTGGAGTCCCGCCAAGAATTGCCATCCGTTCGATAGAGATTCTGGCTTCAACAGTCTCATTGCCCAAGAGGTATTTATTCTTTCCATCAAGATTTAAAATCCTTATATTATAATCCTGCCCGCTTAAGCCCAAAAGCCTTCCAGCGTCGCCATAGCTCAAATTTTTAAAAGCCTCGAGCTTGGTGATTTCTAAAACATTAGGCTCATGTGCAAAGCCGAGTGAACTTAGATTCGCTGTCACCACGCCCCCTATCCGCTCCCAGTATTCCGGGGATCCGGGCGTTTTCAAAAGCATGTTGCATGCGTCAACTGCCTTGCTTTTGTAGCTTTGTGTAGTCTCATAATCCCATATGACTCTCTGTATATCTGCATTCGACCAACTTATTATAAAGACTGCTGAGGTGAAAAGCAGCATGGCTGTTATCAAATCCAATGTGCTGAACTGGCCCTTCCGCGATATTTTCAATTTCTCCATATTCCTTATTGTAGCTCCGCTCGCCGCAGGCTGCGCATCATCTCTTCGTCGGCTATGAATATCTTTCCTTGGGAGTTCCACATAGTTATCGTGCCAGGAGTCAGGTTGAGCTCACTGGAATTCAATTCCGAAGTCACAAATCGTGACGCATAGTCTTTGTCTTTCCATCTTATGAGGACTGCGTTGCCCCTGATCGTAAGGTTGTACTCTGAACCGGAATCAGTCGTCGACGGAAGAAGAACTGTCCTCTGCGAGCCCTCTCCCATTAGCGCAACGCTGTTAACCGTATGCGAAAAAGAATCGGCAATCCCTTTCATCTTGATTGTCCGCATGCTTTCAAGGGCGTGCCGCTCGTTGCCCTCAAATGCCATAAAGACTCCAATGGCGACAAATCCCAAGATTATTACGGCTATGAGGTAATCTACCGAAACCTGGCCTTTGGATCCGACTTTCATCCTGACATTCATTCTACAAAAACAAGATCTCCCTGGTTCGTAAGCTTAACGAACCTGCTTCCCGGCTCGCTGCTTATGCTTCCGTTGAGCTTTGCAACGCTGCAGGGGGGCGGGGGTTCACTTATCATGCCGTTAGGGAGACTTATGGCATACTGGAGGCAATGCGACTCTGTCACGTTTATATTGACTATCGACGCAGGTACTGTTATGTATACCTCAGTAGATGCGCCTATGGACTGGGCATAGACAAAATCCGCAGCGTCCGCGACCCTTCTTAACCCTGAGCTCATCTGTACCTTGTCCATCTCGCTACCCGTTCGCGACAGGCTCTCTTGGCTGCTGTTCATTACAACCATCAATATTAGTATTGAAACCACGAGTATAATCATCGTCTCGATTGCAGCTTGGCCTCTCGAATCCATTCTTGTTTTTTATGCCCTATCTTGAAACTATACGCTATATGAATGGAAGCCTGCTAAAAAACCTGCAGAGTTTTAGGTTGAGGGCTTCGCCCAAAAATAAGAAATAGAGAATGCCCGCAAAAGCATCGAGAATAAAGAGCGGCATAGCAGGCCTTGATCCGGTTATAGCCGGCGGCTTCGTCAAAGGCCACGGCATCCTTGTCACAGGCAGTTATGGTACGGGAAAAACTACTATGGGCATGCAATTCTTGGTAGAGGGGGCCAAAACAGGAGAACCCGGCTTATACATCACCTTCGAGGAACAGCCGGAGCAGCTCATAGAAGAGGGCGAATCATTGGGCTGGGATATAAGCTCCCTTATAAGTCAAAAAAAGCTCAAAATTCTGAGAATAGTGCCGCAGGATTTAATAAACGTAGTCGAAGCCGGATTTGGGCAAGTGGGCGATATAGTGGATAGTATAGGGGTCCAGAGGGTTGTTGTGGATTCAGTCATCAGTTTTGAGATGCAGGGCAAGGATGATTATGAGAGGCGTAAGATGCTCATGGACTTAGTCTCATGGTTCAAGAAGAAAGGCTGTACTGTGATGATGACGATGGACACAGACCCCGGAAAGGAGCTGGAACCCAAGTTTGGCATCGCCGAGTCTGCCACTGACGCGATAATCGTGCTTTACCACCCAAAAGACAAGGGCAAGCGGATCAGGCAGCTTGAGATACTCAAGATGCGCGAGACCTGCCATACTGACAACTTCCTTGATTTCAGCATAGGTGATAAAGGCCTTAAAATAATAGGAAAGGGCAAAGGTGGAATAGTCTGCGACTAGCGCTTCTCTTTTTTCGCTATCTTCATCCTGGTCTTTACGACAGTATCGGGATTCAGGGATATGGAGTCTATTCCCTCCCCAACTAAAAACTCTGCAAAGTCAGGGAAGTCGGAGGGCGCCTGCCCGCATATACCTATCTTTCTTTTGTTCTTCTTGGCTGATTTTATCACTTGGGATATCAGACGTTTTACCGCATCATTCCTCTCGTCATAGATATGGTTGACAAGCTCGGAATCGCGGTCGAGGCCCAATGTCAGCTGTGTAAGGTCGTTTGAGCCTATGCTAAATCCGTCAAAGATTTTGGAGAACTCGTCTGCAAGGATGACATTTGACGGTATTTCGCACATCACATAAACTTCCAAGCCCCCCACGCCGCGCTTAAGGCCATTCTTGGCCATCTCAGCGATTACCTTTTTTCCTTCCTCAACCGTGCGGCAGAAAGGCACCATGACTTTCAGATTATCCAGCCCGAAGTCCTCGCGCACCTTTTTAATTGCTTTGCACTCTAGGGCGAATGCCTCTGAATATTGCGGAGAGTAATAGCGGGATGCGCCCCTCCAGCCAATCATCGGGTTGCTTTCCACCGGCTCAAAAAGCTTCCCGCCGATTAAATTGGCGTATTCATTGCTCTTGAAGTCGCTGAATCTGAGGATGACATCCTTGGGATAGAACGCGGCGGCAAGCATCCCCACACCCTGCGCAAGTCGGTCGATAAAAAACTCTGACTTATCCTTGTAACCATGAGTAAGCGAATCTATCTCCTCGACTAGTGCCGCATTTTTCCGGTCTCTTTTGATTTTAGAGTAGTTCAGGAGCGCAAGCGGGTGTATCTTTATGTGGCTGTTTATGATGAATTCCTCTCTCGCCAGCCCGACGCCGTCGTTTGGCAAAAAGCTGGCTTCGAAGGCTTGCTCAGGGTTAGCAAGGTTCATCATAATCTTGGTCTTTGTTTTGGGGACGTTCTTAAGGTTTATCTTGTCTACCGTGAATTTGAGGAGACCGTCATAGACAAAGCCTTCTTCACCCTCTCCACATGAGACTGTTATTGCCTGGCCTTCTTTTAGAGCCTCGGTGCCTCTCATAGTACCTACAACGCAGGGTATGCCAAGCTCTCTACTTACAATAGCAGCGTGGCAAGTCCTCCCCCCCCTGTTAGTGACTATGGCCGAGGCTATTTTCATGACAGGTTCCCAGTCCGGATCGGTCATGTCGGTCACAAGGACTTCGCCTTGCCTAAACCTGCCCATCTCATGGGAGCTTTTGATTATCTTTGCCTTGCCCGCGCCGATTTTCGAACCAACGCTTTGACCTTTTATTATGAGCTTGCCTGATTCCAGCATCCTATAAGTCTCATATGTCATGCCGTCTTTCTGGCTCTGCACGGTCTCGGGCCTGGCCTGGACGATGAACAGCTCACCGCTAACGCCGTCTTTTGCCCATTCCATATCCATGGCCTTCTTATAATGGTCCTCGATTATCGTAGCCCATTTGGCCAGCTGGAGCACCTCATCATCGCTTATAGAAAACATGCGCCGCTCTTCGTCAGGTACGTTGATGTTTTTTGTAGGAGTTTTAGAGCCATCCTCCGCATAGACCATCTTTATGGCCTTTCCGCCTATCTTTTTCGAGATTATCGGTTTGAAGCCCTTTTTGAGCGTGGGCTGGAAGACATAGAATTCGTCAGGGTTAACAGCCCCCTGGACTACATTCTCGCCAAGGCCGTAGGACGAAGTTATGAACACGACATCTTTGAAACCGGATTCTGTGTCAATAGAAAACATGACACCTGAAGAAGCCTTGTCCGATCGTACCATCTTTTGTATGCCTATAGACAGCGCAATATTAAAATGGTCGAATTTTTTGTCAACGCGGTAGGATATCGCGCGGTCTGTAAATAGCGAGGCAAAGCATTTTTTGCAGGCATCTAGGAGCTCATAATCGCCTCGTATGTTAAGATAGGTCTCCTGCTGGCCTGCGAAGGAAGCATCCGGCAGGTCCTCGGCTGTCGCAGAGGAGCGTACAGCCACGTCAGTGTGCTGGCCATATTCCTTACACAGGACTCCGTATGCTTTTACTATTGCTTCTTTAAGGTCCTCGGGGAATTCAGCCTTTAGAATAACTTTCCTTACTTTCCTACCGCGCTCGCGTAGATTGTCGATATTGGATGTATCAAGGTCGCTGAGTATTCTTTTAATCTCGTCTTCAACGCCCGCATCCCTCAGTAGATAGCGATAGGCCTCCGCAGTTATGGCAAAGCCGTTTGGTACTTTTACACCCTTTTTAGTAAGCTTGTGGTACATCTCACCCAATGAGGCATTCTTACCGCCTACTATGGGTACGTCTTTTATCCCAAGATCCTTAAACCAAATAATGTGTCCTCCAGCCATTGCGCTAATGTTATGAGACCTGCTTAAAAAATAGCTCGCTTTTTTCTTTGTATTAGTCAAATATAATGCAGGATTATCTAAAATGTTTGGTTTCGGAAAGGGAAAACTTGAACTAAGCTTAAGCAAAAAGGATGCGGCTTATGGTGAAGTGCTTTCAGGTACGGCAAGCCTGCAGCTCAAAGAACCGCAGCAAGCCAGGGGCTTCTTTGTTGTTCTGATTGCCGAGAAGCTAACTCAGAGGAATTATGGCGATCGTATTGACCAAGAATCGGTGACCTTGTTTGAGCATCGGCAAGCACTCGGGGGCGAGGGCCTTTACGGAACGCAGCCATACAGCTTCAGCTTCCAAGTAAATATACCTATGCAGTCACAAGTCCCTGGAATCCCTACAAGCACTATCGGGAAACTGTTCAGCGGTAAAGTGAAATGGCATGTGATAGCCAAGCTCGATATACCGAAGGGGCGCGACGTCTCAAAGAAAATTGAAATCAAAGTCAAGTAGCCATCGCCCTCAAATCATCAAGGCTCGTCAGCAATTGGTAACGCGTACCAGGGTATCTTCCTTCAAGGCGCTCAAGGGACTTGGCAAGTGCTGATGGTTTCTCCGCATTCTTTGTAAATGGTATTTTTTTAAGTTTTGCGTATCTGAGCACATCTTTCTGAGGGGTCTCAGCAAGCGGACGTATTATGATAGGGCTTTCCTTAAGGGTGCCCTTTAAGAATAATGCCAGACCGCTGAGGACCAGGGAATCGAGAGTATCGGAGAGTGCAATCTTAGTTGCGCCGAGCCGTTCTGCCCCGGCTAGCGCAGATTCGGATGAATCCATTCGCTTGACGCCAAGATAATCGCAGTAATCCACTACACCCTTTGGCACCCCTTCGGGAATGATTGCAATCAGCTCTGAGCGCGGAGCCTTGGCTGAAAGCAGCTGCATTAAACTCAGCAAGACCATGGAAGCTGAGTCGCCGCCCAACGGAACAAGGGTCTTATCTTTGGGCCCGAGAAGCTCGTGTCGTCGGATGGTTCTCCTTATGCGCTTTTCAAAAAAGGGCACAAAGCAATCATCGCAGAGTGCGGGTCCGCAAGACTCTTCTATCGCCTCATTCTTGCCGCATGTTGAACAGTTCATATTGAAGGGATTACTCGTATACGCGATTCATTCGTCTGTATAATGCTTCATAGTGTTTCCACCGCCCTCGGTTTGTGCCTGCTCCCTGAAGATATAGCCCCCCTTATCAAGTCTTTGGAGCACCCTCCTGAGTGTGGAATCGGGAATGTCCAGACCCTCTTCTGTAAGTCTCTTGACAAGACTTCCTGTCTCTATGCCCTGGTTGGCGCGTATGGTGTCAAATACTCTTTTATCCCGAGAATCAAGCTCCCCTATGCGCATATCGACAAAACCGGACTTACACTTCATGACGTGCTCCACGGTGATTTTCTTTGATGCATTTCGCTCGGCTTCCCTACCGGCTTCGCGCAGGAGCGCAAGGCCAATCCTGACATCGTTCTTCTCTGCGCACTTTTCGTTAACTAATTCAGCGGCCTCGTCAGTCCATGCTCCAGGGATGAATGCCACTTCCCTGCGCTCTTTTAATATGCCATCGATCTCATGCCTTTTGTAGGGCGCGAACATCAGCTCTTCTACGACGAGGCGGGATTTTATCCTGGAATCCATGCCAGCAAGGAAATCCTTTTCATTGGTTATCATAACTAGGGTAAATCGTTTGAGGTTCTCGGCAAGCTGATAGAGGAAGTCATAATCCTTTGCTTGGTCCACCTCGTCAAGCGCTATTACAATTCCCTTAAATCGCGAAAGGGCCTTGAATATCTGTTCCCACAGGTCCTCGTTGCTTTTGAACTGGGCTCCGACTACTCCCATCTGCCTTGCCATATCGAGCAGTACGGCATTGGTAGTCTGCTTTTTCCAACAGTTGATGAACAAGGGTTTTATCTCGCTCGTGGCCGCCTCGAGCTCCTTGAATACAAAACGAGTGCATGATGTCTTACCTATCCCTGGCGCCCCGCTGATGAGAAGGTTTTTGCCAGCCCGTCCCTGAGAGAGCGGCTTGATGCATTCTGCGATATACGCTTGTTGGTTCTCTCTATATGGTAGAATATCGGGTAGATAATCAATGGAAAGGACATCTTCGTCCCTAAACAGGGATTCGCCGTCGCTTAGCATGTTTTCAAAAAGAGACATATGGATATTTGCCGCAGGAGGTTTAAAACCATTTAGTGCTTAGGCTCATGCAAACTGCGCAAGCGAGAACTGCTTTGACTTATCGTTTTCAAATACAGACTCTATCTCCTTTTTGACAAGCTCCATCCGCTGCCTTATATAATCGGACCTCACATAATTCTTAACTACGTCGTCAGTCAGCTCAAGGTACTTTGTGATTGTGCCTCTTGAGACTGTGAGTATGACACGCCCCCCGCATTTGTGGCATTTACCTAAAAGCGGTGGCCTGCGGTACTTGTAGTTGCATTTCACGCAACGGAACTTCTGGCGGGCGAATGCCCTGAGGTTTCCATAGGTATCGCGGATAAGATGGGAATCGACGAGCCTCTTTGCAACATCCCATTCATCCACTGCCCTTATCCGCTTGCATAGTTTTAGCTCCATGTCAGTCTTTTCAGACATTTCCCCGAGCTGCACATAGCGAGACTCTTTAGGCACACCAGCCCAGCTGGAAAACTTTGTAAGGCCTATGTGATAAGGATCCCCCTCTAAGTGGTTTTCTATAGTATCCACAATCCCGGAGAGCTCTTTTGCAGTAGGGAGCTTTTGTGTCGCCTCATAGAATTCAAGAGAATATGAAAAACCAGTTTCCATGCAATGCGCTTCGCTGTCCACCTCCTTTGGATCCAGATTTGTGTTTATGACCAGCGGCGCATCCATCTTTCCCCCACGTGAGCTTGGTAAGTATGAATAAGAGAAATTCAATAAAACATCCATTAGCACCATTATTGCATCTTCATCACCATCGCAATTTCGCCTTTTTGCAGAATGCCAAAAGGGGTGAGCCAAAATACCTTTTACATCTGCATGGCCTATTACCCGCCCCAGGATGGCTGCCGAAGTGTGCGGTGCAAGCCCCACTATAAGCAGGCCGTTGAGTTCCTCTAAACTCCCTATCTTATAAAATCTTTCAAGGCCATATACCCGTTCCAAAAGGTCGTCGACAAAGCCGCAGACATTTTTGATATACGGCCTGGAGTCTGTTGGGATTATTATGTCCTGCACCATGAGCTCCACTATTTGGGAGCTGTTTTCCAGGGATTTTCCGTGTATGTCTTTTTCATACCCCAGTTTCCTGAGCTTCTCTATCGATGTGCCAATCTCCTTGGGCTTGAAATGGGTTGTCGCGATGTCGGTGCCGTCGTATCTTATTGTGCCGTCTTTAAAGACAAATACACCATTATTGGCCCTGAGTATACCTTTTTCAAGGGGCTCGGTGAGCTTAGCTGCCGACGTCATCCCCTTGACCCCTTTTAATATGCTTGAATTGAGCCGCACCGATGATGTCGCACGCTCATAAAGCGATTTTATAGGCAATTCTCCTAGTTCATATGCAGTCCCGTCTCTTTTGCATTTTTTGCAGAACTTTTCAGAACCCATATAACCGCAATTGCATTTATACTCCAGCCTTGCTTCGCTGCCGCAAGACGGGCATTTGTTCATGAATGTGAGCTTCTTGCATTTGCTGCAGCGCATCCTTGCAATTTCGACGCGTATAAAGGGATTTCTTGCTGCGCTTGTTATATTTCTAGTGTTGCCCCCCGCGTCGCCTACGGGAAAAAGGGCATGGACTGCAGGTTCCATCTTCCGTTCCTTGGCTTTTTCAGGCCTTCCCATCCTGGCTCCGATATAGCAGCCCACCTTTCTTCGTAAGGGTATAGGCGAAATCTTGGATATTGCATTAAATGCATTGTCATCCGCTTCGAAATCAGATAATCGGCTCAGGGTACTCTTGCAGTTTATTGACTCGGTATCTAAAAGGCCTAGCGATTCCAAAAGCGGTATTGCATAATCCTCGAATGCAACCAGGTCCTTGTCAACGCTGTGCGGCACCAAAAGGAGCTCTAAGACTCGCTTGGCTTCGGGATTGTCTTTTTTCAGTAAAATCTTGTTGGACGCATAATCAAAATCAATCACAGACTTGGAAATCCATTCTACAAGTTTCCTGATGTCTGAGACCAGAAGGTCGTGCCAGGGGAGCGTGTAAGTAGGGTGTACTGGGATGCCCAGCTCTTTTGATATCTGGACGGCCTTGGCTCCGTCGATGGGCACTTCTTGGCTGCCTGCGCGTATTTTAGGAATCTTGAACTCGGTGCCACCTGCTTTTTTATATTCAAGTTCCCACCATTCTTCGACATAGCCTGAAGGGGGCAGTGTCTCGTTATAGTTCAAGAAATCGCCATAAGGTATTAACATATCACCCAAGTATAATATTTCATCAATATCGCTTAAGACTGACTTGGCCTCACCCACTGTCTTTATTATCCTGACATTCCCTGTAAAATCTTTGATTACCGGACCATCCATCTCAGAGCATGGGGTTGCGATAGTGCCCTTGCCGGGGCGCTCTACGCGCATCTGAGTACCCATGACAGGAAACTCGTCAAGGATCTCCATTGTTGCAGGATGTATCGCTTTGGAAGCGATTCCGCAGGTATTGCTTCTTCCGTATCGCAGCCTCCAGCCGCCGGGGCGCGACGGGTATGCGAATATGGGCCGACCCGCTACAATGTCATCAAGAAATTTCTTGTTTGGGCGTATTGACCTGAGCTCTGGCTGGCCACCCTGCCGTGTAGAGTCAGACGCGCCTTTCTTTAAGTCTTTTAGCCATTCCCAGCCGTCAAGCCCTATCCCGTCCGCAAACTTCATGACCTTTTTAGCCTTTTGCGCTATGCCCTCACCGATAACCAGACATATGCCGCCGCGTATGCGGTCTGTGCGCACCCTATCCAGGCCTTTGTGCAAGTCAACTTCCAGCTTTTCAGTAGGGTCGCCATCTATGCAGACGGGCACATTCCTCACTATAAGCTCTATCTCCTCGTCAGAAGGCAGATATTGGAGCCTGACTATTCTTTTATGGTATATGTGTATCTCTTCTTTGTAACGCTCGACTTCAGAGTCTGTGGGGCGGTAATCTGACACGCCCATCTTGCGCCGTATGTAGTCGCCTAATAGGACGCTTAGGGCTGCGGCAGTGCCCCCAGCGCCCCGTATAGGTCCTGCATAGTAAATGCCCAGATAATCCGAGCCGTCGGGATTCTTCTCTATCTTGACCTTGGAGATACCCTCAAGAGGTGCCGAGACCACGCCCTCTGTCAATATGGCCATGGCAGTCCTGAGAGCCTGTTCTATCTTCTGCTCTTTTGTGAGGCCCTTGAGGTAATTGCCCTTAAGTATCCAGTCTATGACGCGCTCGACTATTTTCTCTCTTGGGATTTTCTCTTCCTGTGCTTTTTTTATCTCGTCGGCAATGTACTTTGGCCCGACAAGGCCTTCCACCCGCTCAGCCATGTTGCGGGTTGGCTGCGCCTCAACCTCGTGCGAAGGGTCGATGCCCTTCTTTCTCGCGGCGCCGGCTATGTCATATTGCTTCTCGACCTGCGCGTCAAGCACCCTGAAGTATTCCTTGGTGTCCACCCCAGCTAATTGAAAGTGAAGAAATAAGAAAGGTGATGTTCAGTAGCTACCCTTATCATCATAGGTAAACGAGGCGAGCGATTCTAGGCAGATTGTCTCACCGCTTTGTATATCGCTGCGCTTACTCTACCTCAGTGACTGGGTTAACGTCTCATCACTGAGATAATTTGAGGTATGAGGGAAAAAAGCGCCCAATTATTTTATCCTCTCGCTTGGCCCGTGCTTCCACCAGGCCGCAGCCTTGTCCACGCGCTGCAGCTCGGAGGCCGTCCTGGCAAGTGTACGAAGGCGAATCTCATCATTCGTATATGTTTTGGCCCGACTGAAGCGACGGAGGGTAATGTTGAAGCTCACCCTTCTCCTAAGTTCTGCAAATCTTCCGCAACCTGAATTTGGCTTTGGAATTGACTTTGAATTGCGTTTCATGCCCATCAAAGACCCTTGTCGCCCATGAACTTGGCCAAGTCTATAAGCCTCGCGGAGTAGCCCATCTCGTTGTCATACCATGCGAAGATTTTCACGAGGTCACTCCCGCTCACCTTGGTGGATGTCCCGTCGACTATGCCGGAATATCGCGAGCCCGTGTAATCCACAGAGACCAGAGGCTCTTCATCATATTTTAAAAGCCCTTTCAGCTTCCCGTCTGCGGCGCCTTTGTACAATGCATTGATTTCCTCTACAGTCGCCTGCTTTGATACTTTGGCAACTAGATCCACTATAGAAACATCAGGCGTAGGTACTCTTATTGCTACCCCGTCAAGTTTGCCCTTTAGAGAGGGTATTACTAAGCCGACGGCCTTGGCGGCGCCTGTGGATGTGGGTATCATGGACATAGCTGCAGCCCGTGCCCTGCGGAAATCCTTTTTGTGCGAGCCGTCGAGCAAGCGCTGGTCGCCGGTATATGCATGGATAGTCGTACAAAAGCCCTTCTCGATGGTGAGTGCATCATCCAGCACCTTGGCTACTGGCGCAAGGCAATTAGTAGTGCAGGAAGCATTAGAGACTACATTGTGGCTCTTTGGGTCATATTCGCCTTCATTGACTCCCAAGACGAAAGTCCCGTCCACCTCTTTCCCGGGTGCGCTGATTATTACCTTCTTTGCGCCCGCATCTAGATGTCCTTGACATTTTGGGCCCGTCTTGTACTTGCCAGTGCATTCCAGGACTATGTCGACCCCATTATCGCCCCAGGGTATATTTGAAATATCGTCGCTGACTGCAGTGAGCTTGACCTTGCGCTTGTCAATAGTCATCAAGCCCTCAACGCCAGTTATTTCTTTGTCTAAAATGCCATGCACTGAATCGTATTTGTACAAATAAGCCATCTGCTCGGCATCGGAGCTTCGGGTGTTTATCATTACCACTTCCACACCCGGATTGTCTTCTGCCGCGCGCATCGCCAGTCTTCCTGTCCTTCCAAAGCCATTGATTCCCAGCCGTATAGTCATTTTAGCACCAAAAATTAGAGACCTATAACTATTTTTAGGGCTTATTAGTTAAAAATGTTTTGGTTTTTAGAAAATTTCGTATGACATTGCAATTATATATCATAAAAATGAATACCATCCTTCGGTCCATGCCAGATTATTTATTAACCCTCTGTTCCAAAATAAACATAACACTAAAATGATTTCAGGAAAAGAGATCCGCATGGAAAGGATCATGGACCGCAGGGATGGAAGGGCTATAATAGTCCCAATGGACCACGGCGTTACGGTGGGGCCTATAGCGGGCCTTGAAGACATGGCAAAGACCGTGGACTCTGTGGTAAACGGCGGAGCAAATGCAGTGCTTATGCACAAGGGTATTGTAGGCTGCGGCCATCGTGGATACGGAAAGGATGCAGGGCTCATAATTCACCTCAGCACCGGAACGACGTCGCTCGGTGCCGACCCGAATATAAAAAAGCTTGTGACTACTGTTGAGCAAGCGGTCAAGATGGGCGCAGATGCCGTTAGCGTCCATGTCAATGTAGGGGCAAACGGAGAAGCGGATATGTTACAGGACTTGGGTATGGTGGCAGAGGTTGCAGACGAGTGGGGCATGCCCCTTCTCGCGATGATGTACCCACGAGGCCATGATATAAAGAACCCTTACGATGTTGAAGTTATCAAGATTGCCGCGAGGGCGGGCGTTGAGCTGGGGGCTGACATCATAAAAACCAGCTACACCGGCGACATAGACAGTTTCAAGCAGGTCGTCAGGGGCTGCGGAAACGTGCCCGTAGTCATCGCAGGGGGCGAGAAGATGAAGAAGCTGAGCGATGTCTTGCAGATGGTAAAGGATTCTATTGAAGCGGGCGGAGCCGGAGTTGCAATGGGAAGGAACATATTCCAGGCTGATGACCCTGCGAAGATGGTTGCCGCACTCGAAGCGGTGGTCCACGGCAACAAGAGCGTAGACGAGGCACTAAAACTGCTTTAGCAGCGCTTTTATCGCCAATGCAAATGGTTCGTTTAAGCAAGAGGAAGCTCTGCTCAGTACACAACGATAAGCCTGATATGTGCAGCCTAGTGCCGACTCAGGAGGTCCATCCCAAGATTGAAAGGAAAGACTGCATCTACTGCGGAAACTGCTGCCAGCTTAGCGCCAGGTTCTTTGGGGATAAGAGCGACCGAGACAGGGTCATCGGAGAGATAAGGAATCGTTCTGAGATTCTTGAAACGCATGGGCTAAATATTGAAAAGGTCGTGGGGCATATAATAGAATACGACAGGATACCTCAACGGGGGGAAGTGGGGTTAATGGAAGAGGACTGGGTATTCAAGAGGGCCCATTGCTGCCTTTTGGTCACAGACGATTTGCTCGAAGGGAACCCGGATTATGAATACGATTGAGGTCGAGAGCAGGAAAAGGGAGGAATTTATAGATATCACTTGCAGGCTGCAAAATATCGTTGCTGAATCTAATGTATGCAATGGCTTATGCATAATATTTTGCCCCCATACCACCGCGGGCCTGACAATCAATGAGAATGCAGATCCAGATGTCGTTGAAGATATCCTTGCGCAGTTAAATAAACTTATCCCGAGGAATGCCGGTTTCAAGCATTCAGAAGGCAACAGCGATGCACATATAAAGGCAAGCTTGATGGGACCGTCACTGACTGTCTTGATTGAAGGGGGAAAACTTATTTTAGGGGCCTGGCAAGGTACCTACCTCTGCGAGTTTGATGGGCCGAAGAAAAGAAAGGTGCATATAAAGATACTATGATTTTTACTGTTTATAGTCTATGTGGACCAAGTAAACAGACGGCGCAGCTCTTTGCGGCGCTGATTTTTATAATCCACGCTTCCAAATAACCACTCATCGCAAGACCACATATCCACTTCACATATCCACTTTGGGCGTCTTGCGAGTTAAGAAACCTGAAAGGTTTCTTCAGATTCTACTCGATTATGGCCAAACTACTCTGGGTTTCTGCAGAAGGTGATGCAGACTGGGAAGAAAGAAAGGACATGGTTACTGCTGCCTTGGAAGCAGGGGCGGATGCCGTTGTGGCTAACGAAGGCGAGGCCTCAAAGGTAAGGGGCCTGGGCAAGATTTCTGTTGTCGGAGAAGACATAATGGCCAAGTTCATAACAATCACAAACAAGGAAGAAGAGCTTGAAGCTGCCAAGGAAGCAGGTTCGGGGACTGTGGTCGTATCAACAACCGACTGGACAATCATCCCTCTTGAGAACATGATAGCGTCAAAGCATAAGAAAAACGGCACCCTCATAGCCCGAGTGTCAACAGTTTCAGACGCGAAGGTCGCACTTGAGACCTTGGAAACGGGCGTGGATGGGGTACTGTTCGACGGGAAGCCCGGGGATATAAAGAGGGTAAAGGAGTTAATCGAGAAAATGAGTACGCCAATGGTTGAATTACAGATTGCTAAGGTAACGAAAGTCAAGCCGGTCGGCATGGGCGACCGCGTCTGCGTGGACACCGCTTCGCTGTTTGAAAAAGGAGAAGGTATGCTTGTCGGGTCCGCCAGTTCAGGATTATTCCTCGTGCATTCGGAAACCATAGAATCACCATATGTGGCTGCACGGCCTTTCAGGGTAAATGCCGGGCCAGTGCATGCCTACACGCTGCTCCCGAACGGCAAAACTACATACCTAAGCGAGCTGGGCAGCGGCGATGAGGTTCTGGGCGTGGATTTCAAAGGAAAGACAAGGACTATGGTAGTCGGCAGGATGAAGATAGAGAAGAGGCCGATGCTTCTGGTTGAAGCGGATGTGGGAAGTAAAAGGATTTCTACGATACTCCAGAATGCTGAAACAATCAGGCTGACTAAAAAGGACGGGAAGGCAATCTCGGTAGCCGAGCTCAAGGCAGGTGATGAAATCCTCGTTTATGTAGAAGAGGGCGGGCGCCACTTCGGCATGGCCGTAAAAGAGAGTATAAATGAAAAATGACATTGATATGCGTAACAATCACTGAGGCCAACGTCGATGAGTCCCTTGAGTCGATGAAAAGGGCGAAAGAAGGCGGCGCGGATTTAGTCGAATTGAGACTGGACTACATCGGTGAACTGGACGATGCGAAGATAGGCGACCTTGTTGACGGGATAGAGCTTCCGAAGATAGTCACGATTAGGCCAGAAGGCCAGGGCGGCTATTGGAAGGGCGAGGAAAAAGACCGCATAAACCACCTTATGACTTGCCTAAGCTTTGGGGCACAATATGTCGACGTAGAGGATTCTATGGATATTGGCTGGAGGTATGAAATGAGGAAGGCATGCAAGAACAGCGGCGCAGAGATGATAATTTCCCACCATGACTTCAAAAAGACGCCATCCAAACAAGAAATGATAGACATTTGCAAGAACGAATTCGCAGCAGGTGCCAGTATAGCTAAAATAGCAGTTACTCCAAACAGCATAGAAGAGGTTTCAAGTGTACTGGGCGTTATGGAAACGTTCAAGGTACAGGGTAAAAAAGTGATAGGGATCTCCATGGGCAAGCTTGGCGTAATAACTAGGATTGCAGGACCGCAAGTGGGCGCATATCTCACCTATGCCTGTTTAGAGAAAGGAAAAGAATCTGCAGAAGGGCAACTGACACTTGAGCAGATGAAGGGTATATTCGATATTCTAAAGTGAGAGTGTCTTCTGTATCTCACTAATTGAGTTATTCAAGTTTTTCTTGTTGTCAAAGCCCCTAGAAAGGCAATCATCCTTTGTAAACTCAATCATGTTAGGGAGTGCGCGCACTACATTATCCACTATAGTTATGTCTGCAGCCTCTGAAGTGCGTGAGAATGGGTTCAGGTCTATCGCCACTACCCTTTTCCCCCATGCTTTCAAAGCCTCAGTCCTATCGCCGTCTTCGAGCATCACCAGTACGACATCCGCCTTTGCAATGCCTTCTGGATCCACCCTGCCGCGTGCAGAATCGAGATTCGGGACATTAGCCTTCTCACCATTACCATAGACTTTTTCAGCACCGGCGAGCTTAAGTATGGCTGCAATGCTATCCTCACGCTCTTTTGACCAATAAAAAAGGTTGATTTCAATTTTTGAATTGGTAAGTTCTGCAAGCTTAACGACCTCCTTGGCGCATAATGCTGCCACATTGCCGTTGACTGAAATAACCGGGCTTTCGGCAGACTTAAGAAGACATATGGCAGCCTTTTCGGCATCCAGCGCCGATTTGCTGCTCTTCTCACCAATAAGATAATCAAAGGCTTCGCCCCTTCCTTGTGCAATCATGCCTGTGGGGGTAACATACCCAGAGTTAACACCTACCTCTATAAGATGCCTTTGCATCAGGGATTGATACCTAGGATGGGATTTTGGAATGTCCACACGCCTTTTTGAGTTTTTTACCTTAAAAAGACCAAAATAAGCAATGAAAACCGCTCTTCTAATCGGCCGCTACCAACCCTTCCACAACGGGCATCTGGAAGTGGTGAAGGAGATTCTGAATGAATGCGAGCTTCTGATAATAGCCGTGGGCAGCGCTCAGTATAGCCACACTAGGGAAAACCCTTTTTCAGGGGGGGAACGACTTGGGATGATATCCGCCGCATTGGCAGGCGCGGACATACCGCTGCACAGATATATGATTGTCCCGATTCCCGACATTAACAATAACTCACTTTGGGTGGCGCATCTTAAAACATATTGCCCCCCTTTTGATGTCGCATATACGAGGAATCCCCTTTCCAAAAGGCTTTTTGAAGAAAGCAATGTGAGGGTCAAGGAGCAGCCCCTTTATGACCGAGTAAAGTACAGTGGGACTGCTATTCGTGAAAAAATGATAGAAGACGGGAATTGGGAATGCTTGGTACCCAGAGGGGTTTCAGACGAAATAAAGAGAATAGATGGGATTATGAGACTAAAATCAGTCATAGGCACAGATTAAAGGGTGAATAAAATGCCGGGAAGACCAAATAGGAGAAGGGCTGTGGATGCGCACCATGTAGGGGAGATATTAAGAAGTCCTTTGGATAAAGTCCTGCTTAGGAATAGGTCTGCCTTCTTTGTAATGCGAGACGGGTCTATCAGGTATTTTCAAAGGGGCGTACCTCATCGGGATGCTATAAGGCATGTAGATCCCAAACATATAGAAGGTGCTGGTGCAGTCAGAGTAGTGAGGGAGAATATGATAGGTATTGAAAAACAATCTAACCAGCTTGGACATCTTCCAAAGACCTCGCAAGAAGCTGCCGAAGATGCGAAACTCCACGTCAAGGAGCAGTTGAAGGCTATAAGGGGCGACAGGGCTTTGGACGGCGTTTACTTTGGCGAGCTATAAGAGCGATATTTTAATGCCTTTATTATCAATTATTAAAAGCGCAACCTAGGAAAATGAGACCACCAAAACCAATAAAACACGAACAAGCCCAGAGGAATAAAGGTAAGAATACCGGTAGGACATCAAGCGGACGCGCAGACATCAGGGCTAAGGGCGCCTCAAGGCCTCTTGTAGCACCTAATGGTCATGCTTCCAGGCGACCAAACATAAACAAAGGCATCGCAGGAAGTGGCAATATACTCCAGATTATGAAGGAAAGACTGGGGCCTGCCGAAACAATTTCTGTTGCTCTTCTCATAGACAAAGGTGGCAATGTTCACGTAACAAGGCCCGGTGTAAGGGCAAGTGTTGACAGGGCTAGGATGGGCCTCAAGACATCAGAAGCTAAAAAAGTTGCGAATGCTTGGGTTGGGCCAGCCAACGGACGGGAAGGTAGGCAACTTTTTGTCCGCTTTGTTGATAAAGAGCATCAGAAGGAACATGGTGGTGTAGTACTTACTCGCCTTGGAGAAACGATCTCACGATTCAGGGGCGCAAGAGTTGTAGAGTCGGGGAGTTTCTTGCCGGGCCATATCACCAAAACCCAAAAAAATAGAAAGGAACGTATTAGCGGGCAGTGATCGATTCAAAGCCTGCCATAACATCCAGGACCTTTTGATCCTCGAGCGGCCTGCCGATTACTTGCAAGCCATTTGGGATTCCATTTATGTCACCAGCGGGAACTGAACCTGCAGGAACGCCCGCAAGGTTCGCAGGGACTGTGAATATGTCGTAAGCATAATTTATTTTTGGGTCTGTAGTTTTCTCAGTGAGTTTGCGCGGTAGCGTTGGGACAACGGGGCCCACGAGAACATCCACATCCTTAAGCGCTTTCATAAGCTCGTTTCTAATGACTGATCGTGCCTGAAGGCCTTTCCTGTAAAACTTGCCTTGCCATTCAGCTTGCGAGATATAGCTTCCGAGCATTATCCTCCTTAGGACTTCCTCGCCGCAGTTCTCTTCGATTTTATAGCCATATCTGCGACCGTCATATTTTCTTGTAGCGGAGAAGAATTCCACATAAACGTTGAGGTAATACGTGGGGATTGCTTTGTCTAAGGAGGGCAATCCAACATCGATAATTTTTGCGCCGGCATCCTTTAATTTTTCTAAGGCTGTGTGAATGTGCTCACGAATGCCAGGATCAACAATGAGTTCATCGAATTCCCGGAGGTATCCCAATTTCTTGCCGTTGATATCTGTGTTGAGATTCTTTGAGAAATCACCTTTGAGATCAAGAGTTGTAGCATCCTTAATGTCTTTGCCGGAGATAACATCAAGTAGAAGTGCAGCATCACTTACAGTATTCGCAATCGGGCATATCTGCTCAAGGCTCATTGCCATGTCGCATGCGCCGTAGCGAGAAACAGTGCCGTAGGTGGGCTTGAAGCCCACTGCGCCGCAGTAGCAGGCAGGGTTTCTTGTCGAGCCACCAGTGTCAGTCCCCAATGCCATATCAGCGTAGCCTGCGGCAACCGCGGCAGCAGAGCCAGATGAAGAGCCGCCGGAGATTCGCCCCGAGGCTCTCGGGTTCTCAGTTGGCCCGTAGTAAGAAGAATCACCAGTCGCTCCGCAGGCAAACTCGTCCATGTTGGCCATACTTAGGATAATGCCTCCTTCTTTTTTTATTCTCTCAATGACTGTAGCATCATAAGGTGCGACATAGTTCTCGAGGGTCTTCGATGCCCAGGAGGTGAGACAGCCTTCAACATTGATGCATGATTTTATCGCAAATACCTTGCCTGCGAGCCGGCCTTTGCTATTTTTAGCCTGTTCTCTTGCTTTCTCGGGATATTTTTTGATTAATGCATTGAACATATCCTTCTTGTCCAGCAACTTTTCTAGGTGTTCACTCATCTTTTTTTCTCCACCCTAACATAGCCATAGTCCCAGCCCGGGGCGAGCTTTTCAAACTTGCTGCGGAAGGCGGGATCGCAATGACCTGCATCATCCCGGCGGGTTACGTTCTTTAGGTCGACGACATAATGGGTCTCGTCGGTCTCGGGAACCCCTTTAAGTTTATCAGAGAACTCCTCTAGAAGCTTTTTACCTTCTGCTAATATCCGTCCTTCATCTGGCATAGGATAATTATAGCAAGAAGGAATTAAAGCCTGCTTTCCAGGAACATGGTCAGATAGTCTTTTCTACCTGCTTTCTTGGCTTTTTCCTTAAAACCTTGTTTCTTGGCTAGCCTATCAAGAGCCTTGTGCATGCCGCTGCCGTACTGGGCAGCTTTTTTCGGCCTCCAGACTATGTCTTTTGGCAAAATCTCTTCGGCTGCTTTCTTTTCGCAGAACTTTCGTATAATATACTTTCCATCGTGCGACTCATGCGCATATTCGGGCTTTGTTTCTCCAGACCATAATCGCTCTATTACAGGGATGGAAAGCCCGTATTCAACAAACCCGCTATCAAGAAAGGGGTTTCGTAGCTCGATTCCATTGTGTGCACATATAGCCCTGTCTATCTTTATTATCCTATCTTTCAAATCCAGGCTGTCAAACTCCAATAGCTTCTCCAGCTCAGGATATCCCTTCTCAAACAATAGTGGGACATATCTAGCATAACCTCCGAACATCTCATCCGGCCCCTGGCCGGAGAGCATGACTTTCAGGCCGTCAGTTTTTGCTGCCATGGAGGCAAAATAGGTAGGCAGTTCTGCACCCACGCGCACTGGGCTAATAAAACCCTCTTCTTTTTTGATTATAAGTAACAGCTTATCTAATGCGGACTCGACGTCGTCGTCGCTTAATGTGATTATCTCATGGCTAAAGTCGGCTTTGAGCTGTTTTGCAAAGGGTATATCACTGGCGCCTTCGGTGCCTATGGTATAAGCAGTCACATTGCAATGCCGTGCCGCAAGGGCCGCTAGAAGGCTCGAATCCACGCCGCCGGAATAGATGACACCAGTATCGTTCTCGCACATCGCTTTCACTATGCAGTCCAGTTTTTCAAGGAATTCATTCATTGCAGTATTTTTTAAGTTCCGACTATAAAATTAGTATCCAAGTATCGCATCTAGAGCCCATATGCGACCCCTGATATGCCCAGACACCGAAGAAGCGAGGTTTTGCCCCAAAGGCTATTGGATGCGATTAAGGCTAGCCCTGAGCATAGTTTTTTGGGCAGGGTACACTTTATTCGAGGAGGGGGCTTGCAAGGGGCCAGGGTAGGCCTTCTAAAACCTAAGAATATAAAAACAGCCAGTGGAAAGGCAGTAGATGTACAGTATACACTCTCTGAGCATGTTATAACAAGAGTCGAGTTCTTGCGCGAGGAAATAGCCAAGCCTCTTCACATTGCTCATTTCAACCCTGAGAATGGGATCAAGCTAGGCACTGCATTGGATCTTTACTGAAAGCATTTGATTCCGGCAGCATGAAGCTTTTTATACAGAACCCTTCAAAATACCCGCCGGGGCTTGCATCGATTGGTGCAAAGCTTATGGCTTGCGAAACGCGGGTTTTTGCCCGAACAAGAAATGAACTTTGAAGACGAGATAAAAAAGGTCCTAAAGGACGGCGAGCTTATAATCGGCGATAAGCAGGTTAAAAAAGCCCTTCTTTCCGGCAAGGCTAAAATGGTAATCGTGGCGTCAAACGCATCAGACGCGATAAAGCAAGACATGTCAAGATATGCACAGCTTTCCGAAATCAAATACTATGAGTACCCAGACAGTTCAACAGAGCTAGGGTATAAATGCGCAAAACCGTTCCCTGTATTGACTATAGCCATAAAGAATGAAGGCGGAAGTGACATTCTCAAACTGGTCTGACGATGCTTCTTAACACCAGGGACCTTCAGCTAATGAGCGCATTTGAGGATATAACTAAGTCTAGGGTAAGTGATTGCTTTGAATTTGAGGATGTTATAGCCTTTATAGTTGAGAAGGGCGAACTTGGCAAAGCGATAGGCAAGGGCGGTGCAAACATCGCCGAAGCAAGAAAAAAACTTAGAAAGAGGATTGCAGTATTTGAAGATTCAGAAAACCCGAGAGAATTTATAGAAAAGGCGTGTTCGCCCGTTAAAGTCAGCGTCATGGTTACGGAAAATTATGTCAAGATAGATGCACCAAGGGGGCAAAGAGATGATATTGCCGGCAAGCAGATACGCCTAATAAAAGAGCTGGTCAAGAGAAGACTAAAAGTAGACCGGATAGATTTCACATTTGTTTAACACCAAACAAGGCAACTGCAGACACCAGGACTAATTAAGTTCACCGGCCCTTTTGACAAATTCTAATGCGAGCTCGCTGGCCTTTTTCATATCATCCAGATTAGCAATGCTGCTCGGGGAGTGAATATAGCGTGTAGGTACGGATATGCCTCCGCTCATTATCCCCGCATTGCTCATGTATATAATGGCCCCGTCAGTCATGCCGCCCTTGGTAGCCTCCAACTGGTAAGGTATTTTAGCATCTCTGGCACACTGCACCATTAGCCGCTTAACCTTGGGAGAGGGAACCATGCCCCTTCCACTTGACTCGATGACTGTGATGCACGGGCCGCCGCCCATCTTGATTGCAGTCTCGTTCTCGCTAATATCGGGTACATCGCCGGATATGCTGACATCCAGTGCTACGGCGACGTCTGGATCTATGCTAAATGCAGAGGTGCGTGCGCCCTTCAGACCCAATTCCTCTTGGACTGTCGCGACGCCATAGAGGGTGCCCTTGAAATCCTTCAGGTTTTTCATAACCTCAATCAATACTGCACAGCCTATCCTATTATCCAAGGCTTTTGCCATTACATTCTTACCTAGCTGGACAAATGAAGTATCAAAGACCACGGGATCGCCTATTTGTACGCGCTTTAGGGTCTCATCTTTATCCAATCCAGTATCTATATACATCTCATCCAGCTTTATTTTCTTCTTGGACTCCTCATCCTTTTTTAGGTGGGGGGGCTTGAAGCCTATTGTCCCGGGGATGGGGCCCTTTTCAGTGAGTATTTTCACCCTTGCGGCCGGGAGCGTCTCATCATCTATACCCCCTATTTCAATAAACCTTATGAATCCCTTTTCGTCTATGTGCTTGACTAATAGGCCTATTTCATCCATATGGGCAGCTAGCATTATCTTCGGGCTTCCGCTGCCTTTTTTACAGACTACATTGCCGAACTTATCGACACTGGTTTCGCCGTATTTGCCCAATTCCTTGAGCATTATAGAGCTTACCTCATCCTCATATCCGCTGATACCCGAAGCATTGCAAAGCTTTTCAAGAAGGTCTTTCATCTTAAACTCCGCTATTTTTGAAAGGCTAGCATGAAAAATAAGAATGATTAAAATCCAGTTTCTTGGAACATCGGGCTCGGTACCCACGGAGTCGCGAGGCATGCCTGCGGTGTATCTTGAGTACAACGGCAGCAAAATGCTGTTTGATTGCGGGGAAGGGACGCAGCGCCAGATGAGGATAGCAAAAATACCCTTCATGAAGCTGGACAAGGTATTCCTCTCGCATTTTCATGCAGACCATTGTCTGGGGCTCGGCGGCTTGATACAAACTATGGATTTGTTCAGGCGCAGCAAGAAGCTTGAGATATACGGTCCCAAGGGCATACATGATGTCGTGGAAAAAGTTATAAGCACGGGACATTTCATCCTCGAGGGGTTCGACCTTGAGATAAATGAGGTAAATGTGAAGGGCGTTCAGAAGATAGTTACAGATAAGCAGGGTAGCATTAGTTGCGCCCCCCTAGACCACAACGTGCCGTGCCTGGGGTTCTCTTTTGAAGAAAATGAGAAACGGCCGTTCCTTAAACAAAAGGCCCTGGACCTAGGCGTGCCTGAGGGAAGGCTTTTCAAGGCACTCCAGCAGGGCGAGAGCGTGAAAATAGGGAAAACTACCATAAAGCCCGACCAGGTGCTTGGGAAGGCAATCCCGGGCAGGAAGGTGACATACATACCCGATACGCGGCCCTGTACTATGGGAATAAAGCTGGCTAAAGGAAGTGACGTCTTGATACATGAATCAAGCTTCTCTCATGAGATAATAGAGTCTGCAGTCGAGGGCAAGCACACTACTGCAAAGGAGGCTGCTCAAGTTGCGAAAAAGGCCAATGTGAAGAGCCTTTACCTTAACCACATAAGCCAGCGCTATGCAAATGCAGAAAAACTAGAAAAAGAAGCAAGGGAAGTCTTCCTCGATTCTTATGTGGCAAGCGATTTCCAGGTTATTGAGTTGTAATTTGCTGGATCCCCCCGCTCTTGTCGAGGTATATGTCAGCAGTCTTGCCTTCTGAAGTAACCTGGCCATGGCAGACTTCCATCCCGTCCAATGTCGTAATGCCGACTATTTCAGCTCTTAGAGAAGGTATCCCAGACCCAGGAGGGCCCTCTGCAAGTGTAATTACCTGGCCAACCGGGCACCATTCGGAAACAGAAGAACTAAGTTTAGACTCAATAGAATCCAGTTGTGCGGATACTGTGCTTAATGAGGTCTGCACTTCGACAACCTGGTCATGCATTACCCATAGGGCAGTGACAAAGGTCAGGGATAGCAGGAGTATCGCACCTGCTGTGAGAACATAATAGCTCTTCCATCGCATTAAGCCGAGCTCCTCGAACATCCGCAACAAGTCTTCCTTTCCTTCAATCCGCCTCTCTTCGGCCTCTATTGCACACTCTTCTTTCTCTATCTTCTTCAGAGTATCTTCGATTCTGCGCTCTTCCTGCTCTATTTTTTCAAGAGTGCTTTCCTTTGTCGCTTTTTTAGAGGCCATTTTATCTTGATAATCTTATTGAGGGTCAAATAAAAACCTTTCGTGGGAGTATATTCAAATCCCAATACTATTTATCTATTTGTGCCCACTTCCCATCGCCCTCCCAAACCCTGACTGAGACTATATCCATCTCTGGCTTCAGTATATCAAATATCCACAAGGCGATGTTCTCTGCAGTAGGGTTTTTCATTAGCTTATTAAGGTCTTTATGGTCAATGCTCGGCATGGTCTTTTCATTGACTATGCGCTTTATTTCTGAGAAGTCGAGAACCATGCCGTTTTCTTTAACTGGCCCTTCGACAACCACCCTTAGTTTATAGGTATGGCCATGGGGCTCCTCGCAGGGGCTGCCCTTGTCATCAAGTATATAATGCGCAGCATCGAACCTGAACTCTCTTGCTACTTTCATCTTGTGGTCAAAAGACCCCTGAGGTCTATATTCTTTTTTACAAGCTTTTCGAGTTCGCTTATCTTGTCTTTTGAGTCCTTTGTCAGGAGAGGCTCCATAGAATCAACTTTTTTTGCCACTGCAAACGTATCGTCAGGAACCAAGAGTAGGGGCACACCTTTCTCTTCGGCTTTTGATATTATGTTGGAAGACGGCAGTATGCCATTAGTCAAGAGTATCGCCACGGTGTCGCTTTCAAGTGCCGCCAGAATCATATCGCTTCGGTCTCCCGGAGTTATCACCAGTTTTTCCCTGCGTTCACTGAATATTTTTTGGAGCGGGGAATCCACTGACATTGCGCCAATCAATATGTTTTTGACCAGCTTGTCAAGATTCCGTTCCCCTGCGACCACCTTGGCGAAGAGTGCATCCGCAAGATATCCTACTGAGAGATAGGTCAAACCCGTGGCATAGGGCATGATGCCCAGCACTTTGACGCCGATGGCTTCAATCTCCTTGAGCTGGTTGAGCTTGAATTCTTGGGGATTGCTGACCTTGTTTATTATGACGCCTGCAAAATCAAGGGCGCTGCTATCCAGGTACTTATGCAAAAATGCAATATTGTCAACAACGGAATCATCGTCGCCGGTGACGACTACAACGAGCCTTCCACCAGTATGCTTTGCCAAGGACAAAGAACCAAGATGTACATGAGTCCCATACATCAGGTCTTTTCCTCCCTCTATAAACAAAAGTTCTTTTCCCGTCCCCACTATCTCAGCAGCCTCGAGCAATCGGTCCCGGGTCCCGTCTCCGCTATACGAGTACCTAAGTTTTGAATGATCAAAGCCGAAGCACATGTCTTCGGGGTTATCGTCCAGGGAGAAAAGGCCAGACATAAGGACTGTATCATAGTCCCAGATTCTCTTTTTCCTATAGACCATGCGGTCGCCGAAAGGCTTCATGTAACCTATCTTCTTTCCCAGGGCCTTTGCGATGCCGGCTATTATGCTGGTCTTGCCCGCCCCTTCATGCATCGATGCAAACACTAGCTTATCCATCCTCGTTTTCTCCCTTTGTTTTTGAACCTTTTGAAAGTAAAACCCGGACATCTACCGCCCTCACTCCCTTGCCCTGCTCGTATACTGCAACCGGGTTAATTTCTATATCGCTTATTAGTTTGCAACGCCTGATTATGCTAGCCACCCTGATTATCGTGTCGACTAGTGCATTTATGTCTTTTTTGTCTTCGCCGCGCACACCCAGCAGTATCTGGTAGGATTTAATCTCCTTAATCATTGAGATTATCTCATTTCGGTCCAGGGGCACGGAGCGGAAGGCTATGTCTTTCATAACCTCAACGTATATCCCCCCCATACCACACATTATGGTTGGTCCGAATTTGGCGTCTTTTCTCGCACCCACTATTATCTCAGTGCCTGCTTTTATCATCTCGGCTATCTCCACCCCTTTAATAACTGCATTCGGCTTATGGGACTTGCATGAGCTTATTATGGCTTGATATGCGTCAATGATTTCCCTATCAGATTCAAGTCCAAGTATCACACCGCCGACGTCGCTCTTGTGCAGTATATCCTTTGAGACTACCTTCATGACTACTGGGTACCCGATCTCCCGGGCAAACTTAACTGCCTGGTCTATGCTCTCTGCTATTTTGCTTTTTGGTGTTGTGACACCAGCTACGCGCATAACCTCTCTGCATTCATCGGCAAGAAGGAAATCTCTGCCATCTGAAAGGGCTTTGGATGCTATATCTTCTATTGAATTCGTGTCCATGGGCAGCTCAGCATGCTTTTCTGCGCGGTTTCTGATGTAATTGCAGTAAGTCTCCATTGCGCCTAGGCATGATACGCCCTGGTAAACATCATCGAATACTGGCACCCCCTTGCGCCTTAAGTCATCTATAGACCGCTCGATGGCTTCGCCGCCAAAGATAGAGAAAACCAGGGGCTTCCCGCCCTTGAGATAACTGCGATAATTGCGCTCTATGAGGCGGGAAAGGTTTTCGGCGTCGAATACGGCAGTCTCACAATAAAGTGCGATTACGGAATCAATGTCCTTGCTTGAGAGCGCCGCCGAAAGGGCAAGCTCGTATTCCTTAGAGGTGGCACCCCCCGTGACATCAATCGGGTTCTTTGTAGAGCCGAAGTCGGGCGTTGCCCGGGAGAACAATTTTTTTAGCTTGGATGAATCATCGTAGAGCTCTATGCCGTATTTTTCACAGGCATCCGCAGCCATGACGCCAATGCCACCCCCATTTGTTATGATAACGCAGTTTTTGCCTTTTGGCAACGAGCTGGTGTCAAAGAATTTACACCAGTTGAATGCATCTTCTATGCTTTCGGCCCTGAGAGCGCCGCATTGGCGCATTATATCATCGAAAACCTTGTCTGAGCCTGCAAGAGAGCCGGTGTGCGAGGCAACAGCAATGGCGCCTCTTTTAGACCTGCCGGATTTAATAACTATTACGGGCTTCCTTTTGGTAGCCTTTTTCAGTATCCTGACCATCTCTTCGCCCTTTCTCACCCCCTCGATATACATGAGTATTGTCCGTGTCTCCTTTTGGGCCATGAGATATTCTAAAAGCTCGGACTCGCTGACATCAGCCTTGTTACCGACAGATACTATCGCAGAAAGCCCCATACTCTCAACTGCTGTCTTGCCTATCATAGAAAGCCCCAGCGCACCGCTTTGTGTTATAATAGCCACACCCCCGGGGAGGATGCGGTCAGGGCCGAATGTAGCATTGAGAGAGCACACTGAGGAATACACCCCGAAAATATTGGGACCCAGTACCCTCATACCACGGCTTTTGGCATACCTGACTATCTTCTTCTCTTCTTCAATATTGCCGATTTCCGAGAAACCTGAAGTGATTATCGGGGCGAACTTGACACCTGCATCGGCACATTCCTTAACTGAATCAAATACATATTTTGCAGGTATGCATATGTCGGCTATGTCTATCTCGCCGGGGACCTCATTTATGCTCTTATACACCTTGAGGCCCATAATCTCGCCGCCTTTGGGGTTTATCGGGTAAATCCTGCCCTTAAATCCGCCCTTGATTATATTCTCAAGCACCTTGAAGCCTATCTTTGCGGGCTCGTGCGACGCACCTATTACCGCGACAGAGCGGGGTTCAAACAGGTATTTTATATCTGGTTTTTTCGACATTGTAATGGGAATGTTGCTGCTAGCCAATATAAAAATAAATTAAGCGGTCTTGAAAATCATCTTCATCTCATATACCCCCTCGACGCTCTTCTTATCGATATCAAAGCCCATGTCCTCGAAGAGCCTGATCATGTGGCTGTTGTCCACAAGAACCTCTGCAGTAAAGCCTAAAAGGCCCTGCTTCTTCGCGAGATAAGTCAGATGAGAGAGCAGCTGGTGGCCTATGCCCCTGTTTTGGAAATCGTCGCGAACCACTATTGCAACTTCTGCGGTGTGCCGTGACTCGTCTATGCCGTACTGGCCGACTGCGACCACTTCTTCATTGCCCTCACCGTCACCAAGGAGCGCAAGTATAAGGGTTTCCTGTGTGTAATCTATGATGACAAACTCCTGCAAGCGCTCATGGGGCATGTCCCTGCGGGCTGAGATAAATCGCTTGTAGGTGCTTTCATCAGACAGGGAATAAAAAAAGTCCTTGAGAAGGGGCTCATCGCTTATCTTCACCGGCCTGAGGAAAAGATTAAGGCCTGTCCGCGTAGTCCTATAAGTCTCAAGCTCTTCTGGATATTCCCCTCGCTTTCCGGGTATGAATGCCTGGTCGGAATATATTAATCCCCTCTTTTTTGCGTCTTCAATCAATGCAGGCCGGAATTTGGGGTGGGCTATAGAGATTAAATCCATTGCCCGCTCACGCATATTTTTTCCATGAAGATAAGCAATGCCATATTCCGTAACGACATAATGTACATCACCCCGGGTGAGCGTTACCCCCGCCCCGCTTTTGAGGAAGGGAACGATTCTGGAAACCTTGTCGTTGTCTGCCGTCGACTGCATTGCCAGTATTGTTTTCCCGCCCTTGGAAAGCACAGCGCCGCGCATGAAGTCTGCCTGCCCCCCTATGCCACTGTAGAACGTATTGCCCAATGACTCGGCAGTAGCTTGGCCGGTAAGATCTATCTCAAGGCCGCTGTTTATGGCAACCATGTTCTCATTGCTTGATATGACACGGGGGTTGTTGACATAGTCGATGGAGTGAAATTTAATCGAGGGATTATTGTTTATAAAGTCGTATGTGGCTTTCTTGCCCATGCAAAAAGATGCGACAGTGTGCCCTCGGTTGATGGTCTTTTTTGAATTGGTAATGGCTCCTTTTTTGATCAGTTCCACGAGCCCGTCGCTTATGAGCTCGGTATGTACACCCAGGTCTTTTTTGTCCGCGAGCTTAGAGATTATTGCATTAGGTATGCTGCCATAGCCCACCTGTATAGTGTCACCATCATCTATTATCCTTGCGACATAGTCGCCTATCTTTTTGGAGATTTTGTCGGAGACTGTTGACTCATATTCAAGGAGAGGTTCGTCTTTGCAGACAAAGAAATCCACTTCGCTCACGTGTATGAAGCTATCGCCGTGCGTACGTGGCATTTTTGAGTTCACCTGTGCTATGACCAGCCTTGCGCTTTCCGCTGCCGCCTTGCTTATGTCAACGCTTATGCCAAGGCTCATGTATCCGTGCTCATCAGGTGGAGAGACCTGGATAAGGGCTACGTCAATGGGTATGCGCGCATCGCTAAACATTCGCGGAACTTCAGAGAGGAATATTGGTGTATAATCAGCCATGCCTTTATTGATGGCATCCCGTGTGTTCTTGCCTATGAAGAATGAGTTATGGCGAAAGTTCTTTTTGAACTTCTGGTCAGTGTACGGTGCGATTCCAAGAGTCCATACCTGAAGAAGCTCTGCATCAAAAAAGGCTTTGGGGTGGGATTCTACATATTTTACCAGCGAGTTAACGAGGTATTGCGGTTCGCCGCATGCCGTTGAAATGAATATCCTGTCGCCAGGATGGATTTTGGAAAAGATGCTTTCCTCGGATGCAAACTTATCCGGGAATTCCTTTTTCATTGCACTTATAGTTGCATTTTCCATTTATACCACCCTAGGGGCTTATATTCTGTTTGGCAAGTTAAAAATATACGGGTCCGAAAACTGCATTAGGGTTTTGGACATTAGAAAACGCGTGTTTTGCCGTTGTCGATTATAGTCAGCCTTGCGACAGAAAAAAGCTCAAGCGGGCAGTTCGCCACGCAGCCTGTTTCTCTCATAACTGTTTCAAATTTCTGGTCATGAAGACCTGCATTTTTCGTTACTATGGTCTCAAAATCCCTGAAGCCTGCAAAGTCCCCGGCGAGAGTGACATGGCCGTTGAAGCGTATGGCGTCATTCAGCTCTGTATTCAGGCTCTCCTTGTTCATTCTCGTCTCTACCGTGCTCATGGATTTGGATATTTTCATTGCATTCAGATCACCAAGAAAAGAGAGCCTGAACAAAGCGATTTCCATTGCGCGGGCAGGTATGTTTATGTATTGGGAAGGCGAATTTTCCTCAGTCAGGATTAACTCGGCGCTCTCAATTCCATTGGAGAGCAACTCGTTGACTATGCTCGCCTCTGAAACATCGCCCTCGACGCATGCGATATCAGGGAGTTTGGGCACATACCCAAAATCAAGCTTATCATAGATGAAAGAGGGTTTCTTTGACTTCATGCGCACCGGACCCGATATCATGGCATTCCCGAGGGTCCAGCCGGCAAGCTGGCAGCCCAATGTGGCCAATACGGGCCTGGGGGAGGAGGCTTTTACAGTAAGGAGCTCTCCGCTAAGGCCATATTCGACCTTGCCCTGGAAGCCCATGGATGCCTCGGCGAAGACCTTGCCATGTTCCAGGCTTTCCGCACGGTAGAGCGGAAAGGATTTCGTGCCCTCGGGCTTGTCCTTGAGTATTTCAGATAATTTCATAAGCTAATTAGCAGGATAAAGTATAAATCGGCATACCCCAACTTTCAAGATGGGGTATGAACTTACATGGCAAAGTCGAAAAGACTTTGCCAGTCTCGCACGATGAAATCGTGCGATTACAAGATAGGACTGAATCTTACAGTCCCGGCTTGAACACAAACTTCATTTCATGAAGTTGTGCGCACCTTCGACTTCATCGAAAGTTGCGAGCAGGGGTATGTCCTATCTTGTAATCAGGAAGACTTCATTGGGCAGACATTAAGGAAACCCTCAACGTTTTGCAAACAAAAGCAATAGGAAGGTTAAAACAACAATGACACCCAGCAGAAGAAGGACAGAGGAATCCACTACTATTACAGCACCAGTCGGGCTGTCGTCTGAAGGCGCTGGTTCGGGCGTAGGAACATTACAAGCACTGAAGCAAGACGAGGGGCAATCTGCCGCCCCGCTGAGAGCTCCGGTCCCACCGTGTTCACAGCAGCTTCCACCAAGCTGCGCACATGTGTATATCACAGGCAGAGGCGCTACGCACCTGCCACAGTCTTGGGGACAACTACTACAGGTCTCACCGCTTTTGCATATGCCGTCGCCACAGTAGCCAATGGGCAGAGGTGTTGGGCAGACCCCGCAGTCTTGGGGGCAGTTAGCACAGGTCTCTCCCTGATTGCATACCCCATCGCCACAGTAAGATGTTTGAATTCTGCAAGCGTTGTTCGCACAGCCATGGATACAATACTCTAGATTCATCCATATCTCGCTGCAGTCCATGTTCCTCCAGAGTCTCTGCCTCCAGTTTCCGCTGCATCGGTATTGGCTAAGCCATTGTTCGATACATGTTGAGCTTCTGCAGGCCCCGTTAGAACACCCCTGAGAGCAATACTCATAGTTCATCCAGCGCTCGTCGCAGTTTGCATCTCTCCAGAGCTTTTGGCGCCAGTTTCCGCTGCACCCGTACTGGTTCAGCCATCGTTCATCGCATGTAGCGCCCCTACATGCATCATTCGAGCAGCCTTCGGGGCAGTATTCGTAATTCATCCAGCGCTCGTCGCAGTTTGCATCTCTCCAGAGCCTTTGGCGCCAGTTTCCGCTGCATCGGTATTGGCTAAGCCAGCCTTCATCACATCCTTCATCACAATCAATATTTAAAGGCCATGCAAGGACCCTAAAGAACTGGAGAGAACCATTGAGCGGAACGGATGCTTCGGTATTGCTATCCAGACCGCCATAGAATTGTGCAATTTCGACCCATTCGCCGGAACTAAGGCTGGCTTTTCCCTCGATTGTGTAGTTGTTCCCATGGAAGGTGTTCATCCCTAAAACAATCCGTTCACCCTCGAGCCGTATCTGTATTGCAAAGCTGTCCTGCTGATAAGGGTTAGTCCCCCGAATGCCTTCATCGTAATCACTTATGCCATCGCCGTCAGAATCTAGGTCAGGCGAGGGTAGTGCCGGGTCATTGATAGGAAAATCATGCCATTGCTCCCACCAGTCGTTGACACCATTGCAGTCTGCGTCGGTGCCGGGATTGCCTAGTGGGGTCAAAAATGTGATGTCATAGCCCAATGTACTAGACGATAAAATTGTTACAAATAGAGCTACTAAAATCAGATTTGCAAACGGCAGTTGTTTGTTTAGATTATCCATCTTTCTATATATACTCCGAAAAAGTATAAAAACTAGTCCATGCATGAATAAAGTGCGGGATTGTCAATGGCAGAGGGGGAGGATCTATGCCATTCGGATCATCAAAGATATCCGATATGGCGGAATCCGAGCTTGTCGCTTCTGCAGCCATTGAAAGACCTTCAGATCTAGGAGTATCATAAGTATCAGGTGGCAGCTCGTCAAAAGCATCAGCTTTCAGTTCGGCATCGAAAGCATTAGCTTCAGGAGTCGGCCACAAAAGCAGAATCATTGCAATTGCTGTTACAGCTAGTGCCACTACTAGTACCAGTAATCGATTTGAGCTCACCATCCTGGGAGAGGTGGGGGGGCAATATTAGCTCCTAAGCTACAAGATCTTGCCGCCTTGGCGACAAAGCCCTTGTATGATTGACCCGCTTCAAAGATACTTGAGGGCGTGAGGGGTTCCCAACCCTGTTTTCTAGAATTCCAGTAGTGGGCCCTTTCAAAATTACAATCACCCTGAATGTCCGCAAGGCTTTTGCCTCGCATATCCCCAGTTATGGGTAGGAAATTCCAGCCCGTGTCGATCTGTAACCCATTAAAATCAGTGGATTCTGTTAGCTCCAGTGACAGGCTGCATCGCTCATAGGAATAAGTCCAAAAAGAGCGTTTTGCAAGATAGTCCTCAAGCCAGCGCTCGCCGTACCTTTCAGACGATTCCTTAATAGTGAGATATTGGTTCTCAGAATTTAAGTAAACAAAACCATAGCGCTCGCTGCCTAAGCAAGTGCCGCTATCGAGCCTTCCGCGGCCACCTAGAGTTATCAGGTTCCAGCCAGGCTCGAGGCTTATGCTTACGCTCCGGGTATCAGACTCGATCACATTGAACTTAACGCTGTGGCTAGAGCTTACAGGTTTATGCAAGTATGCAGTCACCTGGTAAACCCCTGTTTCGCTAGCTATCATTGTACCTTCATAATGGCATAATGAAGGGCATCTGCAGACAGGGCAAGGCTTGCCTTCTTCGCATTCTGCGCATAAGCACATAGAAATCGCGCATGCACCCTCATCTAAAACCAGGCTGCGAGACAGCCCGTTAGGATAAGAAACCGATGCGCTGACTTCTGCTGCAAATGCGTCATATAGAGAGCTCGAGAAGGTTGCAGTTACTTTCACTTCCTCTCCCGCTTTATATTCCAGCTTGTCTGTCCTGACCTCAAAGCTGTACTCATCAGGACAGGGCGCGAACTCGCAGCTAGGGGGGAGCCTTCCAACGGCGGTTCCATCGGAGCATATCTTGGCGTCAGCAGCACATGCAATCGGAGATTCCTCAATTGTATGGGCTACGTCGTCTTCTACAAGCTGCGGTGAGGATGCCTGGATTGCCGGCACAACAGACAGCATAAAAACCAGAACCATACAAAGTCCCATTCCCCTAAATAGTTTTTTTTCCATTTTTTATTATTATGAATATATCCAGAATACCTTAAGGTGGTCTCCGTTGCAGTCAAGAAGATCCTCTGCAGATATCCTATCTTTGTTTAACTTCTTCATCGTTTCCATTACGCTTGGGAGGCCCCTCCAGCAATTTCAGTGAATTGCAGTAGAGGGACACCCCCAAGACCAACCCGAGGTTCATTTTTTGTCGAATTTCTTGCCAAGCAATTTGGCGGCAGTATTCATCAGAATACTTTATTTCAACAAGTAAATTAGTGCTGCAACGATACTAAAGCTTTTGCTGGAACATATGTGTCAAAAACGTTCAGAAAGGCTCTTTTGGTAAAACTGGGCTCTTTTAAGCCTTCTTTCCGTTCAGAAACCACTCGGAGAGGCGGATGCGCTTTATCCTGCCAAGTTTTTCGGTTGTTATTAAATTCCGAGCCTCAAGGCCGCCGAGGGCGCGCGACATTGATGATTTGGGCCAACCAAACTCCCGGGTCATACGATTCTGAAGCGATTCGCCGCCCTTTTCCATTAAGGATTCTAAGATCCTCCTCTCGTTCTCGTCAAGCGCCTGAAGGACATCCTGCATGTGGCGGTCCGGCTTGATTTCCGGGGGGGCTTCTTGTTCAAGTCGTCCCCTTGGCTTTTTGAGGATGACGAGAGTGATGATGACAGAGAGCCCTAGTATAGCAAGTGTTATGGGCAGCAGTAACCAGGAATAATCTTCCATGGGGCTTGCGACCGCAGTCTCCAGCATTATCGTCACACTGCTCATTTGACCATGGCTTATCTCAACAATATGCGAACCTGCCATGCCCCCGTTAAGGGCAGATACCTTGCACTGACCCACTGGGAGCCATTCGGCCGAGAAAGAGCCGAACTGGTCGCTTCTGATGGATGCGAGCTCGCCGTAGTCGCCCCTGCAATCGAATTTGAGCTCGGCGCCAGGGACTAATCGGTCTTCGGAGTCTATTACTTCACCGCCAAGACTGCCCACAGGCTGCATAAATGCGCTCATATTTATGTCGCCTGCAAGAATCACTTGGAATTGGGAATAATAGTCCTTGCCAGGCGTTGATGTAATGTCCAGCTTGAGAGTTATCTTCCAGGAAGCGGCAGGAAGCTGCAGGGACATTCGACCGTCTTCGCCCACATAGCGCAGGGTGCCTGCATGCTGGGTGCCGTCATCCATATAAACCCGTATGTGGGCGTCTCGTATCAGGTCGCCGCTTTCTATGTCGCGTATTTCAAGCAAGAGTTCATGCATCGCTTCAGAGGCTAGGGTCGAATCACGAGCTGCAGACTCGGTTTTGGCCATATCAAAGGCAAGCATTGCCACTTCATCGCCTTGGCCTCCATCTGCTAATTCGCCGTTAGAATCAGAATACATAAACTCACTATCCGGCAAAGGTGGCGTTATAAATGCGTCGTCGGAGGGAAAGAGCTCGGCAAGGGAGGCTGCCTCTGCCGAAGCCAGGAAAAGTGAGGACATCAACAATATTGTTATTATGCGCATGTTTAAGTTTAGCGAGCACTTAATTAAAAGCAAATAAGATGAAAATCACGCCACTTGCCGCGGATTCTCTCGGGGTGCGCTCGATGGCCACGCTTGTTGAAACAAAGGATATCAGGCTGGCAATCGATCCGGATGCAGCTCTCGGCCCTTCGCGCTACGGGCTGGAGCCGCAGCAAAAGGAATTGGATGCGCTTTTACACTACAAGAAGCTCTGCCATAGGGAAGCTGAGAAATCGGATGCTGTCGTGATTTCTCATTACCATTTTGACCACTTTTCCAGTGGAGTGCATTTCAAGGATAAAATAGTGTATGCCAAATCAACAAAATCGAATATTAACAAATCGCAGAGGGGCAGGGGGGTGGAATTTGACAAGGAGATTAATGGAATCGCAAAGGCGATTGTTGAAGAAGATAACAAAGAATTTGAAATCGGCGAAACTAAGTTGAAATTCTCGCCCGCGGTTCCCCATGGACCGCCAGGTATAAGGCTGGGCTATGTCATAATGACGCTTGTGGATGATGGATTCAGGTTCGTGCATACCTCAGATGTGCAGGGGCCCGTTTCCAGCGAGAGCACCGACTGGGTAATCGCCCAGAAGCCCGATTTAGTTTATATGGACGGGCCGCCAATTCTCTTTCTTGGCTGGAAATTCTCTTATAAGAATTTAGAGGAAGCCAAGAATAACTTCCAGAGAATACTTGATGAAACCAATGCGGACATCATCTGCGACCACCATCACCTAAGAAGCTTGAATTACAAAGAGAAGTTTCCGTTTTTCGATAACCCAAGGGTGAGGACTGCGGCAGAGTATTTGGGGAAAGAAAACATTATGCTGGAAGCGAGGAGGAAGGATTTATGGTGCTGACTTTCTCCCCTTAAATAAAACCAGCGAAATCAAAACTACGACGATGGTAATTATAAGTATAATAATCGGCAAAGAGTCGGCAGCATCTGAATCAACCAGCCTAGGCTCGGGGACTGATTCTTGCTCCCAAAAATCTTCATCAATACAGTCAGGATCTTCGCCCCCCTCGCAATCAGGGTCGCAGCCGTCGCCGGCCTGGGGATTGCATATTCCGTCGGAAGCGTTGGAGGGACAGTCCTCCGGGCAGGTAAGGTAGTTCTCAGGACCCATGCCACATACCCCGTCGCCGCAAACCAAAGAGCTGAAATTCATCCCCATGAGCTCTTTTAGCTCAGCCTCGCTTCCATCAGGCAGGACGCAGACCGTGCAATTGCCGCTGCCGCTGTATATGTTCTCACAGCGTTCGTCGCTTACAATTTTGGTTTCATAACCCTGAACCGCGCAATAGGAATATTCCTCCTTGACCCTGCCCTCAAGGAACCACCAGGAGTTGACCAGGCTGCCGTCCGGAAGCTCACATGCGCCAAGATCGCCTTCGGGAGTCTCTACTATATGAAATGAGTACCCCATTTCAGTACAATATACGAAAGAAGGGTCAATGAGAGACGCGCTTGCGCTTGCGCAAAAAAGCGCCAGGAACACTGCAAATCCGCTTATGTGTAAAAGGTTCATAAAGGCCGCACCCCCCTTACGTAATACTTCTGAGTGTCATAGCTCAGCCAGCCGCTGTCCCTGTGGACATCCGCATAGCCGCCATCGCCCCAGCCAGTTCCCCAGGAGTTCTTGACCAACCAGCGGTCGCCCACCCAGCCTACAACTATCAGACAATGAGACGCACTGTCCCCACTTCTCCAACCGCAGGTCGTTACCGGACCATGGCAGGCTATCTTGCGTTTGAAGTCGGTTAGGCTATCACGGCTTTTCTTCGCGCGCCGTATGTGATCGACTGTCCACGCATCTGCAGTCCATGCGCTGCAAGGCCTACAATAGGTGGTTCGCGCCTCATAGGGAAAACAATCCTCAATCGGCGAGCCGCCGTCCCTGATCCGGCTCATTATGCTATATATTCCCCCCCCTCCGCAGGAGCCACTGCCGTAGCAGTTAGAGACGAAATATTGCTCAGAGAGATTTAAATCTGTCGAGTGATCCACATCGTCGCCCGGTGAGGTACGCTCTATGTTATATGTTGCTTCAACCACGCCTAAAGCCGCGAAAGCCCAACAAGAGCCGCAGTCGCGCTGATTTTTCACGCTTGTCATGTAGTTCTTGCCCCTATGGTCTCTCCAGTCAAAATTTGCCGGGAGAGGGCCGCTGCAATAATCACATAGTGTCGGGCAGGTACCCCCACAGTCGATATCCTCTTCACCTTGGTTCATGATACCGTCATCGCAGGAAGTGGGCAGGCATGCACCGTCAAAGCATCGGCCAGGGCATTCATACACTTCACTCTCAATCTTGCATTCTCCATCCTCAAATACAGTCCAGTGTTCGACAAGAACTCTATCGTTTCGACAGTAGTCCTCATCGAGACCAACCCTGCCCTTTGTGTAATAATCTCGCCCGCCGTCTGACGCTTCACAAACACATGCACCGTCGCTGCAGCCGCCGGGGCAGTTCACAGTTAGGCTGCTTATTATCAAGCCAGGTTCGGCTGTACTGCCGCAGTAATACTCCATAAGCCTATAATCTGAGATACAATAATCTACATTGCCCTCTAGTTCTCCTCTTGTATATGGTTCATAGCCCCCATCAGTAGCTGGGCATCTGCAAACACCGCGAATATTGTCACAATAATCATCAGGGCATTGCAGTATCTCATATCCCAAGCCTTCGGGCGTGCAATGAAATTCTTTTATATGGCTTGAGTTATGGCACATATCATGTTGTGCTGTGCACGAACTTCGGGAATCGCACCTGTGTTGCCCACCACCCATGGGGCCAGGAACATATTCGCACCCACCGGTAGTGCTCTCAGTATAAACCGCACCCCTGCTGTCCACCGGGTTTAGGCCCCCGTCGCTATCATAACAGCCGCAGCCATGATTGTCTACCATACCATAAAAATCCTGCCAGTAGTAAATCTCCCGCCCATTTTCCCTACGGGATAAGCTAGTCCGACAGGTATTTGCACCCGGGTAAGGATAATAAAATATGTCCCTATCGGCACAGCAGTACCTCGAGTTGGCTAAGCCTAATGCACTTGCGTCCTGGCATTCCAAGCAGCAGAGGTCGCAGGCGTCGCCCACGCCATCGCCGTCGTTGTCCTCCTGGCCGGGATTGTAGACATCTGGGCAGTTGTCCCTGAAGTCGGATATGCCATCACCATCGCTGTCAGTCTCCGGAAACCTGAAATAAAGTGTAGTGTCTTCATCTACATCCTCATTGAATCTGGCATTCCCGAGATAATCCATCTCCATTATGCCAACGGCTGGTGTACTCATTAGAGGAGGGGTGACATAATGGCAGAACTTACCGAAGCACCTCTTTTTGAACAATCCACCCACCCATATCTCGATGACTGCGGTGTTGTCATCCCCCTCTACGAAGATTTCCATGCGGTCGCCCAGAAAGGGGGTTTCTGGCAATATGGTCGTATCTGGCTTTTCCAAATAAGGATGGCTGCACTCGCATACGCCGTCGGGCTTTTTGACGCATGTGCACCCTGCCAAACGCCGCCCGTCTTTGAGATAGCAAAACCTCATGCAGTCGCTGTCAGCCTCTTGGGAAGGCTCTGGAACCGGCTCGGGCGAAGATGGGGGCACTTCTACATCATCTTCATCGGTAACATCGTCTTCAATGGGATCCTCTCCTATAGGCTCTTCAGGAGGCTCGTCTTCCTCTAAGGGTTCGTAGCAAAACATATCTGTTCCACATGGGGTCTGCTTGCCATAACAATCCTCATATCCATGACTCTTTGCATATGAAAAATCGAGGCACTTGCAGTCGCCCGGGCAAGCGCTCGGGGGCCCTTCCTGCAAAGGGTTGTAACAAAATAGGTTTTCTCCGCAGGGAGTCTGCTTGCCATAGCAGTCCTCGTAGCCGTATTTTTGTGCGTATGAAGGACTAAGACACTTACAGTCGCCTGGGCAGGGAGAGCTCTGGGAAGCTGAGAGGGAAATAAGGAGTAGTGGTGCTAGCAGTATTAAAACTAGAAAAAGTTTTTTGCCTAGCATTTTGTATTATAGTTATCGGTCATCCAATAAAAACTTTTGGCGATTCAAAGGTTCAGCTTGATTGGCAAGAATCGGTTTTATGCAACTCTATCTCATTCCATATATAGTCTGCTATCTCTCTCTTGCCCCTCCTGCCGAACTCCTTGAGGATCTCTTTCCCAACTACGATGACGTCGATTTCCTCATCGCCCATGGCGCTCTTCTCGACGTCGTTGGCGACAAGTAGGTCTATTCCTTTTTCATGAAGGAAGTTCCTGGCTTTTGCCTTGAGCTCGTCACGCCCCAGGCCGTACTCGGCCTTAAAGCCCACGATGAAAATCCTGGGGAAAGCCTTCCTGGCCTCGTCGATGATTTTTGGCGTCGGGTTCAGTTCCAGTTTTATGCACTCTCCGCTCTTTATCTTGCCGCAGGTTTTCTTGGGCGCATAGTCGGAGACAGCTGCAACAGATATGAAGATGTCATAGTCCTCTTTGAGCTCGCTTAGCACTTGGGCAAGCATCTCGCCCGCAGTCCTGACAGGGAGCTTTTTGCAGTCGGGAAGGCCCAGAGCCACGGGGCCGTGGATAAGTGTTACATCGTGTCCCCTCGCAAGCGCTTCTATCGCCAGCGCGGCCCCCATCTTGCCGGAGCTGGCGTTGGTTATGAACCTGAAGTCGTCAATCGGCTCCTGCGTGGGCCCCATAGTGATAAGGACTTTCATCTTAGAAATCCAGCAAGTATTGCATGCATAAATTAAAGCAATGCTCGCTCCCTGTGCCAGTCTCGCATGCAAAGAAATCAAGAATATCCATGTCAAAGTCGGCATCAGCATCTAACATCTCGCCCAGCTCCACAAACGCCGCAATATCCATATATGCCCTAAACCCTCCGCATAGGTCTGCCTCGCCTCCGAATGCGTCTATCCTGCACATCTGTTTGCCATTGTAGTATTCGGCACCCTTTCCCTCGAATGTGATGCCACTTAAGTCGTCATGAAAAGATTCACCGCTGCCGAGGAAAACGTCACAAAGCATGCCTTCGGAGCTGTAGCCTATATTCAGGGGTGCTGTGAACTTCTCATTGGGTATGTATTCAACTATTCTACATTCAACTGAGGCACGCTCGCCCATGGAACCCTCCATATCACGATAGCCCTGAAGGAATTCCAGGGGCGTTTCAATAAAGAAGGGGTCATGGTCTGCAAACCATTCAGGAGCATCACTATAAAAGGTATAATGGTAGTTTGTTGAACCGTCAAAAAACGCGAAGAGTTGATTGGTTTCTGAAAGCTCTGCAGAATATCTGGGGCTCTGGATATAAACATTATAATTTCTAGGCATACCGTCCACGACGCCCCTGACTTCGCAGATGACGGGATAGCCCTCTGCTATAGCTTGGTCTATGGGAATGTCGGGTATCAAAGGGCCGGATAACAATAAGGCTATGGCAACTATGAGTAATATGCAGGCTACTGCGGCTATTATGATGAATTTAGTCTTGGAAGAACCTGCAGGAATGGTGGCCCCAGGATTTATTGCAGACGGAGCTTGGTTCTGCGGAACGCCGGAAGAGGGTAGCTTAAGCGATGCTCCGCACTGCATACAGAAGTTCTCGCCTTCGGGATTGCCTGTCCCGCATTTAGAGCAATTCATGCTAGTTTTATCGTGTCGCCGTCTATCTCCACAATGTCACCCGTCTTTATCTTATCAATATCTATCTTGTTCACCATGGGTATCTCTGAGATTATCGCGCCGACAGCGACTATAGTCTCGCAGTCCGAGTTTATCATGCCTGCTGGGGCTACACCGTTGTCTTTAAGGCGGTAGAGGCCGTATGAGCCTACCGTGGAGCCTTTTCCTGAGGGGAATACCAGTATCTTTCCGGCGAAGCTCTGGCCCTCGAGCTCATGCCCTTTCTCGGTTACAATGCCTGTTTCCGGGTCGATGCCCCCATAGAAAGATATCTGGTCTTTTGTGACAAGCGCTTCGGCCTTTGCCCTTCCCTTGAAGACTATTTTGCCTTTTAGGTCCATTTTAACTCCATTTCCCCTCAATCGCAGCCTCCACGCACTTCTCTATCGAGCCTATGTGCGTCTTCATGTTGTTATGCCCTTGTGCATAGAAGCAGGCTTTTGCCGATGTGGTAGCGATATTCAGGAACCTGCCCTTGACGGGTGCGACAACCATGCATGTGTCCGCTGCGACGATTGCTCCGGAATCCTGTATTGTCTTCACGTAGCCGAGCTTCTCGGCTTTTTCCTTTATCGGCCTTGCGCAGGAAACCCACATTGTTACTCCTTTTGCTATCCTCTTTCCATCAAGGAGCCTTGCAACCTCTTTTAGCTCGTCAAGGGATGCATGCGGGCATCCAAGCGAAACGAAGTCAATCGCTTCGTCCGCGTCGCTTAGCGCTTCATATGCTTGCTTCATCTCTGCTTCGCCGATGCTGATGCTATCTTTCGGGTCCAAAAATTTACCTGCCTCGGGAGTGATGCCCTTGATGTGATAGATGGGTTTGGCTCCGTATGTGACTATGGATGCACCGAATGACTTCAGGTTGTTGAGCTGCGCATACTTTATGCCTTCTATGAGCACTATCTTGTTCTTTGCCCTTTTGCCTATGGCGTTGCCCAGTGCGCCCCAGTCGGAGAGAGAAGATATGTCAGCGTTGACCCTGACAAGCATGTCGGGCACACGCTCCTCGTCCAGGTGCAAGCCATAATTAGGCGTCTTGCCTATGAATGCCGAGGCCAGCGCCGAAGGCCCGCCTTCTCGGTTCGTCCTCGCGCCGATAACGCTGTTGCAATAGGTGACGGCTGAGGATTCCGCCCATGCCACGTGTTCAGCGAAAGAGGGCACAATGCCGATAAGGTAGGGAGTGCATGTGCATGTTGTGTTAATTCCCATCGCTGCAAACGCATCTATGACCAGGTTCTGCTTCTCGGCGAAGTCCTCGCTTATCCCCATTTCCTTCCATGCCTGAAGGTCCATGCCAGCAGGGTTAAGGAACGTGGGTATTTTAACTTTGCCGTCCTCAGCCAGTTTCGAAAGGTACTTCAGCCCGGCATCGCCCAGGTTGTGATACGAGACCCCGGCCACCTGGACGGAACTGATGGGTATTAATTCATCCGCTCCGAACATGTCGCCCAATGCCACTAATATTTCCATGGACTTCCTGGCTGCATAGCCCTCTTCCCCTGCGAGGATTTTTTCGTCTTCTTTTGTGAGATGCATTTTAGATTAATCAGCCTGCAGCTGCGCAGCCCTAAGGAACTCGTCTCTCTTGGCGCCCCAGGGGATGGTCGCATCAATGCCCCACTTCGTGGTCAGTCGCCTGTCGGAGTTCGGGTCTTCTTCTGCAGAAGGGTCGAGTGAAGACCCGGGCTGCCCCTCCATGATGACCAGATCCCTGTGCGCCTGGAAGCGCGTAGTGATTGCCCATTCCACGTCATTCGGGTCAAATAGGTCTATATCCTCATCCACTACTACAACATGCTTAAGCGACTTGTGGCCGTTGAAAGTCGCCTCAATCGCCTTCTTGCCGTCGCCTTCAGCCCTTTGCTTTATCTGTACGACACAGTGTAGCCAGGAGCATCCGCCGGGAGTGAGATTGACATTTTTGCAATCCACGACTTCTTTGACTGCTTTGTAAATCGTAGGCTCCTTGGGCATGCCCATGAGAAGGCGATGCTCTGTCTTGCCCGGGACGATGGCCTGGTATATTGGATCTTTTCTGTGCGTTATCTTCTTGATGGTGACGACAGGCTGTTCTCTGAAAGCATCATAAGTTCCGGTCATGTCGACGAATTTCCCTTCTTGTACTTTCTCATCGAAAGAGATTGTGCCCTCCAGCACTATCTCGCAATCTGCAGGAACATTTATGTCCACAGTCTTGCACCTGACCAACTTGAGCGGCTTGCCGTCGAGAGCGCCCGCAATCTT
>CAYMNU010000011.1:0-10041 GCA_964391885.1 uncultured archaeon
GCGCTGATGATACTTTTCGTCAATATAGTCACAAGCACATTCCCGGCTAGTGCCCTGAGTATAGAACCAACGAAGGAAAGGGTCATGAAACAGCGGCCAAGGGACCCGAAGGAGAGGCTTCTATCCAGCTACATATTGCTCAAGATTCTCGTGCTTGTGCCGATACTCTTCACAGGAACACTCCTGCTGTTTATGTGGGAACTAGAAGTTAATGGGGGCAGTATTGAACACGCTAGGACCATAGCGTTTGTAACGCTTATAATGTTCGAGCTGTTCCACGTCTTCAACTCCAGATCCCTGCATTCGACGATATTCAAAAACGAGTTCTTCTCAAACAAGTGGATATTCATCGCCATTGGGGTTTCCTTCCTCGCGACTCTGATAGCCGTCTATGCAGAGCCTGCACAGGCAGTATTCCAGACCGTGGCACTCTCGGGCATGGATTGGGTCATAATAGCGATAGTTAGCTCTTCTGTAATCGCCATAAATGAAGTGATTAAGATGCTCATAAGAAGCGAGATTGGGGAACAGAACAAGTTGAAGGGGCATGGTTACCAAAGCCCGTCGATGACCCCTTCATTTGCATGAAGCTATTGGTTTTTTCAGGTTCTCGTGCAATTATCAAAAAGATGAAGCGGCAAATAACCGAAATCGCGATTCTTCTTCTATTATCGCTGGCTTTGCTGCAGCTAGGGACTAGTTACTACATAGTCATGGGTGTTGCGATAGTCCTGATAGTGAACTTTGAGCTCCAATCAAAGGACAATCTCAAAGATCTGGGAATAACCAGGGAACGGGCCTGGGAGTCGATTAAAGTACAACTGCCATTCACAATAGTGGGGGTAGTCGGGCTTCTTATATTCGCTTTCCTTGCAGGTTATGAGATAATGATTCCGGATGCGCAGTTTGCTTCTTATTGGCTGATTTCCGTGCCTCTCCAAGAGTTCTTGTTCAGGGGCTATGCCCAAAAGGTGCTTAGGGGTGTGTTGCCGATGTTCTGGAATGTGGCTTTTGTGTCCCTGGTCTTTGGATTCTCGCACTACTTCGCGCAAAGCGAGCACTATATGGTCCTCATAGCCACTACACTCCTTGCCGGCTTTGCCTGGGGTTACCCATATGAGAAAGAGAGAAATCTTATCGGCCCCATATTCAGCCACATGGTTTTGGGCACGCTCATATTCCTGATATTGCCGGCGTATGGGATCTAAATGGATTGCTTAGGTGTGGATTTACTGATAACTGAGTTATATAACTTCAAAGGTTCTTGAGTCGCTGCTTGGAATGATATAAGGCAGCAAGAGCCGAAGGTCGCTTTCCTTGATGACTGGCATCTGCTCTCTTATAGCATTCTCTTCTAAGACATTGTTCGGGGTGAATGCTATACCTAGGCCGGCAGCCTTGAGCATCTCCCAGTCGCCCATGCTGTCACCGACTGCTGCGCACTCATGCATCATTAGACCCTCAGTCTTCGCCAGCTCCATGAGGCGATCGACTTTTGACTCGTTTTCCATTACTGAGAATTTGACACCCCCGGTAGCGCGGCCATCCTTATCATAGACTAGGTCATTGCATATGACATACTTGAAGGCATTGTCGACACGCTCGTTGATTATGTCCATCGTGGTCCTAAACCCAGTGGTAATCATCGCAAGGACAACTCCACGAGAGGTGAGGGCATCTACCATCGCCTGTATGCCAGGGGTGAGGGGGAGCGTACGCGAGTATCCCTCGACGTGGGATTTCTCAACGCCTTCCAAAAGCTTGCAGGCTTCCATGAGGGCATTGGAAAGGTTCATCTTCCCAGTGGTGTGCTGCTTTATGTAGTATGCCACCTCATCCCGTTTTCCGGCCAGTGCGCCCGTTCCTATTATCGTGTGCTCCTGGGCGAGGGGGATGTTAACGTCGAAAGCAACCAGCTTGTAGCGCGGTTCCATTAGAAAAAACAATTAATTTACACTACAAAGGATAAAATCTTTATGGGTAAAGTAACAGACCGGCGGGGCACGAGAGGTGAACATATCTCTTTAGCTTGCGACCTCGAGATAAGCCGGGGACGTCCGAGCTAACTCTAAGCAAAAATAAGGACGGACCCGGCGGGATTCGAACCCGCGACCTACAGCTGACTCCGTAGCTTTTCTACATCCCCTCAAGAAAGTTTTCTTTTGGGGATGAAACCACTTTTCTTTTTTCGCAAAAAAGAAAAGGGGTTCTTAGAAGGCTGTCGCCCTATCCTGACTAGGCTACGGGCCCGTATACTTTGTAGAAATAGATATAAAAGGCGGATTACTTATCGCACATCTTCCCGCCGATTGCCCAGTCGCTCTTCTTGACGTCTTCGTAGATTATCCAGACGTGCTCGCGAGGCGTTCCTGCAATCTCCTCGATCGCACTGGTTATAGCCTCAGTAAGCTTCTCTTTCTGCTCCTTGGTCCTTCCTTCCCACATAGATACGCGAATCACAGGCATTTTAAGGATTATGTGGGCCTCTGGATGTTAAGGTGAAAGCATCCTCAATGCAAATGACCTTAACAGCTGGCCCACCGAGCTTAAGCTCAGATAAAGTAAGGTGGGCCTGGCCAGATTTGAACTGGCGGCCTCCACCATGTCAAGGTGGCGTCATAACCGAGCTAGACCACAGGCCCAAAAAGCGTCTTCAGTCTTCAGATATCATTCCTGAAGAAAGCGCCCTCTTATTTGCTCTTTTCCATATAAAAAGCCTAGAGGCTCGCTGGAAGCATGCCACTGGCCACATATTGTGCGCCTATAAACACTAGGGTGCCGACCAATGCCATCGACATAGAGTAGAAAACCAGCCCCTTCCATATGCGTATGCCCCTGACTACCGCAAGCATCACGCCGGAGATTACGCACTCTATTAACAAGTATATCCAGAAGACATTGAGTTTGGTGCCCGGAACGAAAAGAGGGTTCTCGACTGCCACATCGCTACCGACATTTGCAACAAGACCGGCTATTTGAGTCACAAATCCAAATATCATGGGGGCTACCAATGCGCCAGCCATAAAGATGAATATAACATAAAGGACTGTCTTGCTCCTGCGTTCCCTCTGCAGGCGTGCCATCTGGCGTGCGTCTGCTGCGACTGCATCGAGTATGTCTGCCAACTCACCACCAGCCTTCCTGCCGTCTATGACTATTGTAAATATCCTCTTGAGCATTATCACATCTATCCGGTTCATAAGGTTCTCTAGGGACTCTTCAAAGCTGAATCCGCCTTCCATATCATTGAGCGCTATCTTAAGTTCTTCTATCAATGGGCCGGATTGTATTTTCGTAAGGTCTATAAGGGCCTGCTCAATAGTCGCGCCAGCCCTAAGGGATGTTGCCAGCTCTTCAAATACATCAGGAATAGACTCTTCCATGCGCGTATCACGCCGTTCCTTGAGGATTATGGGAAAGCCTATGAAGAGTACTGGAACTATGATCAATGTCATTATGGCGACTTCGGGATTATCTGATAGCACCATAAAAGACAGGAATCCCAATACAACAGCAATCGCTATTGCCATGGTTATCCATATTACGGGAGGAAACTTTATGTTGCTGACCTCAAGGTATGTACCATAACTCTTGTCCTTGCTTGCCCTGACCTTGGTTTTTTTAGCCATCTTATACCTTTGGTTCCATTAGTTTAACCACATATGTTATTACCATCATCATCATCGGGAAGACAAGCAATACCATAAACATCAGCATGCTCGGATCCATCATGGCCCCTCCCATTGTTTTAAGCGGCCCTGCGCTACCTACCACAGTGAATACAGCTATTACGACCGGCCCCACTATCCCGCCTATTAAATAAACTATCGCGAAAGCATTTAGCTTCTCGACGAAGTCTGCAACCTTCATGCGCATTTCAAAGGTCAGGTCATCAGCAATCTGGCTGATTATACCTGCTACGTCGCCGCCCATTTGCAAAGCCCTTCGGATATGGATTGTGACACGGGTAAATGAGGCTGAGTTTATCCTTTCGGAAGCCGCCTCGAGGGCATCGGAGAGGTTGTCTCCTGATTTAACGTCCCATACTACTTTATCCAATTCAACTGAAAGCTGGCCATACTCTGCTTTTGAAACTGAAGTTATTGAATCAAATATGCTAATGCCCGCACTCAAAAGAGCTGACATATGTCTCAGTGCAAATGGGAGTTGAGTGTCTACATTTCGCGAACCCGACCCCACCTTAAGCGAAGGCAGATTTATTAATAGAAGGGATATGAGGAATAATGCGATTATGAAGAACATTAAACCTAGGGCTATTGCATTGCCAATGTCTGATAAGTTCAGGGAAAACACCAATAAAAATAACATTATTGATATGATGAATGACATGCCGACTGAAAAGGAAACATATTCATCTTTGTATAGGGGTATGTTGGATTTTTCAAGATCCTTTTCTAGGGACTTTCCAGAAAGTGAGGCCAATGCCTTTGAAAGCAAGTTAAGTGGAGGGATGCCCCCCATAGGATAAAGCTTGTAGGCCCCCGGGACCCCAACACCAGTAAGCTCCCTTTCCTTAACCCTACCTATTTGTCCTTTGACGCCGCCGCCTATTTTTTCGAGGCGTTGATTTTTAGCATTACTGAGAATAGATGATTGTCTGGATGTTGCCTGCTCATTTTTCTTGAGCTGGGTGAGCACATCTTCTATGTTGTCGGGTTTCCTGGCCGAGGTTTGGCGTTCCGAAAGCAGTGAAGCGTCTGATTTCTTTGCTTGCTTTATCTTTTCCGCCCATTCAGATTCAAACTCATTGGAGGTGGGTACGCGCTCGCTTTGAGAGGGTGCAGAAGAATTTGAGGTATTTGGATTCAAAGCGGCTTTTTCTGATGATTGCTTGTTTGTGGCTTCGTTCTGGGTTGATGAATCCTTTTTCTTAGGGGCGATTAATTTAGATAAATCATCGTCCCATTTGTCTAGATTCCTAACGTCCTTGGACCCCTCAGTTTCAGCCATCTTAGATATTATATATATCTGCTTAAAAATCAACCCTTGCGCTCGTAGTATTTGGCGACAAAAACAGAAAACTTTTCTATTGAGTTTACGCCTTTTTTCGCAGCCTCTGTGAGAAGTTCTGCCCTAAGGTCAAGCTCATCTTTGACTTTATTGTCACTTAATCCGGAGAATTTGCGTATCTTCTTTTGGACTATTGAGTTGTCATCAATCCTAATCAGAGAATCCTTTTCAGAATCCCACTCATAGAGAAGGTGTATCTCGGGCTTTCTGCTTCCGCTTATCTCTGCTATTTCAGTAACACGTCTGGCAAGGCCTTTGTTAGGAACATTTATTCTGTTCAAAACCACGATAAGGTCTAGCGCGGTAGCCATCTGCTCGGGAACGCTCATCGGCGGGGACATGAGCCTCACAAGCGTCTCATCGCTCGTGTTTGCGTGAATAGTTCCCATGGAGCCCTGGTGTCCAGTGTTCATCGCAGTGAAAAGGGTAAACGCTTCATCGTGCCTTACTTCACCGACTACAATACGGTCCGGCCTCATCCTCAGCGAGTTCTTCAGAAGCACGTCCATGGATATCTCGCCGGTACCTTCAATGCTCGGCGGTCGTGTCTCAAGCCTCACCCAATGATCAAGTGGCAGCCTCAGCTCAGCAGTGTCCTCGATAGTAAGTACACGGTCAGTGGGCCTGATGAACATGGATATACAGTTCAAGAATGTCGTCTTCCCCGAAGACGTGCCGCCGGAGATAAGGATATTGGAGGGGCGAACTTGCATACCTTCTGCAGCCAGCCATAGGAATGCCGCGGCTTCGGGATTTATCGTCTTAAAATTTATCATATCGATGATGGTATAGGGATCTTCTCTGAATTTCCTTATTGTCAAACTGGGGCCGTCCACCGAAGCAGGATTCAACGTGGCATTAACCCTATCGCCGCTTGGAAGGCGTGCATCAAGGAGCGGGGTGTTAGTATCCACTCTTCGGGAAACGTCACGGGCGATTCTTTCGACCACATTAAGTATGTATTCATCTTCGTCTATCTGTATGTTGCTTAGAAGCATACCATGCTTCCTGTGAAAAACAAAGACCTTGCGCTCAGGAGGCACAACCATTACTTCTTCAAGTTGCTCGTCGTCCATCAAATAGTCTAAAAGACCATAGCCACCCATCTCACGCGAGATGATATCTGCATAAGCGCGCATCTTGTTCTCGCCGACGTTTATTGATTTGGTCTTTGATATCATCTCATAGAGCTTGTCATATAGGCCTTTCTTCCTTATCCTGGAATTGATACTCTCCTTTCTCACGTCGATTATCTTCGTGGCTACTCTTTGTATTGACTCTATTACAGTGCTGTCAGAAGGAGTGAGGTGGGGAAGCCTAACACGATAGAGATAAAGCTGTTCACCTGTATCCACTATATCGACATTGCCGTAGCTTTCGATTAGTTTCTCGGAACTGCTTTTCTTTTCAGAAAGCATGCGCATAAGGGCATCTTCACCTGAATGCTCATCAGTTGTTGATGATTGCTCAGGGCTGTCTTGTGAAGGTTCTGGGCTATCGGGCGCCAGGATTTTCTTCAGGTCTATCTCTGACATTTTTGGGTAAAAACATTACGGGGGGACGAATAAAAACACCGCTGCATTTCAGGAAACCGGCTTTTGTTGTTTTTGATAGTCATATGGATTATTAAACAGTAGAATCAAATAAGAATACAGTAGATGGAATTTTCGAAAAGAGGGGGGCATGTGGAGAGAAAACTTATGCAAGAGCCTCAATCATCTTCTCGGCTAGCTCACTGCCGACCCGGTCCTGCGCTTCTGAAGTGCTTGCACCCAAGTGGCAGGTGAATACGGTGTTATCCAAACTTAGTAAAGGAGAACCTTCGGGCGGTTCGTTCTCGAAAACATCGAGTGCTGCCCCCCGTATCATTTTTTCCTTGAGTGCTTTGTATAGTGCGGCTTCATCTATTATACCGCCTCGCGAAATGTTAATTATTATCGCAGATTCCTTCATCATGGAAAGCTCCTTCTCGCCGACGAGCCCGCGGGTGGAATCTAATAAGGGGACGTGTACAGAGATTATGTCCGACTCTGCCATTATCGTATCCAGTGGCAGCAGCTCTACACCTAGCTGGGCTGCTTTTTCCTTGGATGCGTATGGGTCATACGCCAGAAGCCTGCAATCAAAGCCCTTCAGCAAACCTGCTACAAGCTTACCTACATTGCCGAACCCTATTATGCCCCAGGTCTTTTTAGAGACCTCAGTTCCCTTGAACTTTTTTTTCTCCCAGAGCCCATCGCGGGTAGTTCTGTCAGCTGACGGTATGAACCTGAGGAGTGATAGGGCCAGCCCTAGCGTAAGCTCGGCAACGCTTAGCAGATTCGCAGTAGGTGTGTTTATGACTTTGATGCCTTTTGATTCCGCATATTCCTTATCAACGTTATCCAAGCCTGCGCCCGCCCGTCCTATAACCTTGAGTGAGGGAGCTGCGTCGATAAGCTCCTGAGTCACCTTGGTCTTGCTTCTGACGATAAGTGCATCAAATCCCTTTAGTTTCTCCATGAGGTCGGCAGGTTCCCATTCCAGGAACTCCTCGACTTCGTGCTTTTCCCTGAGAAGGGCAAGCGCATCAGGGCTAATCTTCTCGCTGACAAGAATCTTTGGCATTTTCAATATGAATAGGATTAAACCTTCTTCTTTGCAACAGGCTTTGTGGTCTTTTTTATATCATATGGAGGAGTATCAGGGATATCCTGTATCTCCTCTTCCAGGGGCAATATTGTCCGGTCAGACCGATATAATGCCATACCTAAAACCATGAAGGAAAGCCATAAGAAGAGGGATGCTATCGGAGCAGTAAGCTCGCCGAAAATGTCTCCCATCGGCCCGCCCATGTAGGCAAGGCTGGCTGCTTCGAGCGTCGTGTTCAGCACATATGCGGAGTTCAGGACGAAAAAGGCGCTGGCGAAAGTGAAGAGCGCCCCGAACATCTTAAGCAGGTGTACATACCTGCTGCCTATCTTTACCAAAAGCATCCTATGGACCATTTTGTTTTTTGCGTATGAATAACGTAGCCATCAATAAAAATGCGACGAATAATAAGATTGGGGAGCCGGTATCCGGAGCCCATGGCAGGTCTGCAAGGAGGTTGGAGGTTTGCTGCGTTTCGGTTTTCTTGGGTTCTCCCATCATATTTCCAGGCATTCCTGTAACTGAATTGTTGATATTGGGAGCATACGTTGCACCGTCCCTATAGCTCGGGTCCCTTGGTATATCAAAGCCGTTGTAAAAAGTCCACTTGCCTGTGTCGGGGTCATATACTGCCATACCATTGGTACCCCTCATCTTCTCAACCTGTTCGGGTCCGAATGATCCTGGGCCCTGCACTACGTTGCCGTTTGAATCCGTGTGTATTGACTCGAGTGTTGGATTGCCGCTTGAGTCCCTTCCGAGTCTGAGTAAGATCAATTCGCCATCCTTGGTGTGTACGCTTATGACATCGCCTGCAACCTCTATCCTGTCGATTTCCTTACTATCTCCGCACTCGCCCGTGTGCCGATCGCACATGCGTATGAATTTCTTGCATATTCCGCTGCTGTCGTCTGCGATGAATGTCACAGTATGCCCGCTGGTTTCAAAAGATAATACCGGGCCTATCAGGTTCACCAGTTCCGCGAGCTCCGGACCTAGGTCTAGCATGAAGCCGTGGAAACTGCAGATTACACGGTCTATGTTCCTTATGCCATCACCCAGTGAGTCTTCCTCACCATCAGGCACACCGTCACCGTCGCTGTCAGGATTATTGGGATCCAAGCCTAGTGCATATTCTATGGCATCGGAAAGCCCGTCTCCATCGCTGTCCACGTCATTAATCAGGTCGGCAGTACTCTGCTCGTTTACGCCAAATGCAGTCGCTTCGCCTTCGCCCAGCTTGTACAGCCAGACAAGAAGCTTAGACTTGTCCCTAACCCACATGAGCTGGGCATTGTCGGTATGTATGACCTCGGCTTTTTTGCCCGTATCTACGCCGTCAAGAAGGACCGTCTGGTCCATCCTTATCTCAAGCCTTGTGGCGCGGGACATCCTGCCGGGATCTGCGAATATGAAGACGCCATCCCTGTGTTCAATTTGGACTCCGTCGTCCAAGACTACTGTGTTTATCTCGCCCAGCTCGGCCAGTGCACGATCATGGTCTAGGGAACTATATCGCTTGTTGAGAGCACCGTTTATGTACTGCACCATGCAGTCTATCACCTCAGTCACCTTACTGCTGGCCCCGTACTCGCCTGCATGTATGTTGGCATTCGAGCCGGTGCCGCCCAGGACGGATCTGAAAAGAATATCCGTGCTGCCGAGGTCAACTGTAATTTGCCGGGTATCGTAAGGTATTACCGTCCCGGCCTGTGTCTGGTCGATTGCCTGCCTGAACATATCGTCAGTCTTGGAGAAAACGGTTCTCGTATTGTTCTCGGAGTCCATCTTTTGAATCTCCATCTTTGGCGTGCCGTCCGCAGTCTCGGTGAATAGGACCGCCGTCTTGTCCTTTCCGCCGGGAGCAAGATTATCGACCATCGCTCTAGGCTTGATGGTTGCACTCATAGGCAGCTGCCATGACTTGCCTGAGAAATGTATATAGCAGCATTCGCCCACTGTCAAGGCCCCATAGAAGCCGCTGTCGTACTGGCCCCTGAACCAGAAGGTGTTCTTGTTGAGGTTCTTGGCCGCCTGGTCCCTGAAGGCCTGCTGGGCTATCTCAGAGACCTTGCCGGGCATTTCTATAAAGGTGCTCAAAAAGCCTTCCATGCCGCCCGCGTACTCCCTTACTTCTTCTTCCTCTTCGCCGCCTATGACATGTACCCCTGAGACTTGGGCCAGTGGGGCAGGGATAGATGCAACCGGGAAGCCTTGTATGAGCTCTCCTGCGACAGCGGCGCCGGAGGGAGTTTCTTCAATAGGCTCTTCTTCGGATGCCACAATTGCTGGTTGTGTTTCTCCTGAGCCACCTATTGCAGAGCTTATCGTAGTCTGAGTCTGGTTAAAGAGATCATTGATTATACTCATGCCATCCTG
>CAYMNU010000012.1:0-4162 GCA_964391885.1 uncultured archaeon
CCCTCATCGTCCTCAAGCCCGTGCCAGGCTATGCCCACTGCATCCCTTTTCCCTTTTATGAGCACAAGGCTGCCGCTCTTGATTCCAAGCTTCGCCAGATTAGCCGACCCTATCCTGACTATGCTTCTTCCTACATCAATCTTCGGCGCTTCCTTTACGCTAAGGCGGAGTTTTTCCATTTTCTTATTTAATCTCTATCTTTTTCCCCTTCTTCTTTTTGGATGCTCGCTTGAGCCTCACTTCTAAGATTCCGTTATTGTAGCTGGCATTGCTTGCATCGTCCTTGACTTCACCAGGCAGCCGGACTTCTTTGTAATATTTTTTATTGGGGGTGTTGGCACTTATAATGAGCAATTCACCGTCTATTTCCAAATCTATATCCTTTTTTTCAACACCCGGAAGCTCTGCGATTACCGCGATGCCGTCGTCACCGTCTATGACATCCACCAAGGGCTCTCTTGCGTCTCTGACAACAGGGCCTATCCCGCTTTCATTCCCTGTAACTACCTTACCCGGGCTGACATTGCCGAATTCGCTTATAACAGGCTTGCCATCCGGCCCGGTCTTCATTGAGAAGCCATAGACGAAGGGCTTTCCCATCCTCATGCCTCCCTGCCCGGATGCCATATTCTTCATCAAATCATTCATCATTCTCTCAATCCCTGAGAAATCCGAGAAGAAATCAGCAAAAGGATCCTTGCCAAAAAAAGGTCCCCTAAATGGTTCTCTAGCTCCTTGATTCACTCCGCTGCACTCATTCTCGTCCCTCCCGCAATCGCAGGGACCCTCATCTTTTTTCTTTTTTCGGAACATCTTCATCACTCATTAAACCTCATTTATATAAGATTAAGCTATAAATATACTATATTTTATTGTTTTTGAACAATAATTTATTAACTTTGAAGCTCGGGGTATAAAAACCTATCTTTTAATAGGATGGAACTAAAAAGGCGGATACTTTTACAGGAGTTTGGCCCCCCTTCCAAGGGTGGCGACATAGAGTGGCTCTGCCGTTCCCTGGGGCTTCTGCGGGACTGCGACAGCGACAAATCCGCTTATAAGGTGTTCAAGATACTTGCAGAGTCTTCGATAAGCGGGTCGCCCAAGACCTCGGCAGAAATCGCCGACGAGCTGGAGCTGGCTCGCGGAACCGTGCTCTTCCATCTCAAAAAATTCCATAGCTCGGGGCTCCTTTCAAGGGCATCCGGCAGAAGGTATATACTAAGGGAGTCCAGTTTAGAGGACACCCTCGATGACATGATGCGCGACACCGAACGCATGTTCACAAGGATGAGAAAAATAGCTGCAGACATAGACAGGGAGCTAGGCGTTGAGAAGCGGTGGTGACTACCTATAATGCTTTCTTAAATGGCGCATAATCGCCAATCTCTTATCCTTTGTACCTACTCCAATATCTCCTATATGGATGTCAATCCTACCTCTTTCCCCGGCTTCCCTCAACTTTTTCTCCCTCCCCGGAGCCAAACCCGGTTTGATTATTTGGAAATGAGCATACCCAATTTCCTTCCCGCTAATTGTTGACAATGTACGCCCAATAAGTGCTCTATCTGTTGGTTGGAATAAGACAATCCCCCGGTCTCTTTTACATGCTGTCGCCATCTCTTTCACGAAGGCAGCGAATTCCCCCTGGCCCATCTTTGCTGGCTCGACCACATAACCATGCCCGTGATAATCCTCCCTAACTCTATTAACCCCAAGCCCCCCGGCGCTAAAATGCACGCCCAGTCTGGGTATTTTCCGGTGATTGAAGGCTCTTGGCACTTTACCTCTATTATGAAAAGCAAAACATGAAAAACCCAATAGAGCCTATTCGCTCGCTAATCCACTACAAATCCTTCAAAAAATCAACAATCTCCTTGAACTCACCGGCCTTTCCACCCTCTATCCCGAAAACCAATAACTCTTCCCCAGGCCCGCACTCGCAGACGGTTTCCCCATACGGGTTGACCACCCTGCTTTTTCCGAAGTATGTGAACCTCTCGTCTTTCCCGCAGCGATTGGTTGCGACCACCCAGACCTGATTGTCCAGAGCCCGTGCACTCGTCGCAAGCTCCCACTGGTGCTGGAATGGGTCCGGCCAATTCGCCGGGACGAAGATTATCTCCGCACCTTTCAATGCCAGGCTTCTGGCAAGCTCAGGGAAAATGGCGTCATAGCAGACCATCATACCAAGCTTGCATTGCTTGGTGCCCACAGCTTCACACTCTTTGCCGCGCGCAAGGAACTTACCCTCATCCAGGAAAAGATGGATCTTCCTATGCTTTCCAAGAAGCTCGCCCTCTCTACTTATCAGGACTGCAGTGTTGTACAAACCTTCGCTATCTTTTTCAGCAAGCGAGGCGATTATGCTGATATTATTTTTCTTTGCAATGGACCCTAATTCGTCAGTGGTCTTGCCCGGGACGCTTTCAGCCAGCTCACCGAAGCGCCCGAGAACGCTGCCGGTAGAAAAATACTCCGGAAGGCAAAGAAAATCCGCGCCCTGCAGGGCTGCGTCCGAAGCGAACTTGGCAGCGTTCTTTAAATTCTCTTCTTTGTCTGCAAGCACGATATCCATCTGCGCAATTGCAGCCTTAAAGCTTTCCATCATTGTTCCCCTATAAGCGCGAAAGCCATTTACACTATTACTCCCCTTTCTTTAAAAATCTGCCCCTTTGCGATATTTAAGTCCCGACACTGCAAAAAACATCATGAAAAGAATGCTGCTGGACCGCAGGGGCAAGCGCCAGCTGGTGGATGAAGGCAAGGATTTGCACACCCACGACGGGGTAGTCAAACTAGAGCAGCTCGAGGCAGTGAATTACACGGGCTGTGTCGAGACTCATATAGGGAAAAAACTAGTGGTGATAAAACCCTCCATTATCGACCTTATAGAAAAAATGGAAAAGAGAGCGCAGGTCATTTATCCAAAAGACTCGGCGATGATAATCGGCCTCGCCGGGATATCGAGCGGCTCAAGGGTCGTGGAAGCGGGCACGGGCGTAGCCGGCATGACTATGATGCTCGCCAACGCCGTGAGGCCCGAGGGGAAGGTATACACTTACGAGATAAGGGAAGAGCACCAGAAGCAGGCGCGCGAGCATTTGGAAGAAGCAGGGCTTTTGGAGTATGCGGATATGAAGTTGAAGAGCATCTATGACGGGATAGATGAAAAGGATGTGGATGCCGTAGTGCTCGATTTGCCCGAGCCCTGGCTTGCCAGCGAAAACGCGGCCGGGGCTTTGAGGTTTGGAGGTTACATTATCTGCTACTCGCCATCAATAGAGCAGATTAAAAGGTTCGTTACTTCCCTCCCCCACTGCTTTCAGGACGTGAAGACCATCGAGATAATCCTTCGCGACTGGGAAGTGAGCGCCCAGAGGTGCAGGCCCAACACGAGAATGATAGGACATACGGGATTCATAACGATAGCTAGGAAGATGGGGGAGCCAAAACAAGAAGGATTAGAAAATACTCCACAAGAATGAAATTAATACTGCTCGACACCAACTTCTTCCTTGCGCCCTTCCAGACGGGCGTGGACATCTTCTCAGAGCTTGACCGCATAGTCAACGAACCCTTTCGCATAATCTCAATCTCCCCTGTCATCGGAGAGCTTGAAAGGCTTTCCAAAACAGCAAAGGGCGAGGACCGCAGCAGCGCAAAGCTCGCCCTCGAGCTGGCCAAGGGTATTGATATTATCGATTTTCCGGGCTTGGGCGACGAGGCGATAATAGATTTCGCCAGGAAGAACAAGGCGATAGTCGCCACCAATGACTCCACACTTCGCAAGAGGCTAAAAGCAGCCAAGATAAGGACGATATTCGTCCGCAACCGTAGCAAGCTGGAGATTGAGTGAAACACAAAAACACAAATTAATTTTTAAACACCTTTCCATTAATTTCTTAATTCGAGAAATTTCCGAAGCACATGTAAGTATCCTAACGCTAACAAAAACAAACTAAGTGAAACTATGGACCTATTTTGGATAGTGCCTTTGGCGATGTTCCTGGCCCTCGGGTTTGCGGCCTACCTCGCTATGAAAGTCCTTAAAGAAGACGAAGGCACAGATAAGATGAAAGAGATTTCCCTGGCCATACACGCCGGGGCGAAGGCCTACTTGTCCCAGCAGTACAAAACGCTTGCGGTATTCTTTGCTGCA
>CAYMNU010000013.1:0-12960 GCA_964391885.1 uncultured archaeon
ATTATTACTACGTTGTGCTCTTTGAATAATTCAAGGCCTTCTTTGGCTATGTTCCACGGCTTCTTCTCGTTGGGGTTGCCGTAGACAGGGATATTGACCTCCGCACCCAATTGTTTTAGCTGGTCGAATGCCCCGGGGCGGAACTTATCGGCGCATACCATGGCAGGCTTGAATCCTTTCTTTGAGAGGTATTTGGCTAGTTTGGCCGCCTGGGTGGTTTTACCCGAGCCTTGGACACCCACAAGGATTATCCTATTCTGCTTCTTTGGATCCAGCTCAAACTTAGCCTCTTCCCCACCCATGAGCTGGGATATCTCTTCATACACTACCTTTACCAAGTGCTCCCTGCGGGATATGCCGCCGGGTAAGTGTTCTTTAAGGGCCTTTTCCTCTATCCTTTTTGATATTAAGAATACTTGCTCTATCTTGACATCGCTTGAGATAAGTGTCTTTTGTATTTCTTTTACAATATCCTTGACTGTCTGCGCGTCGACCACCCCTGAACCGCGGATGCGTGTCAGGACGCCCTGAAGACCTGTAGATAGTTTGTCTAATACCATTTGAAGTGGTTGCTTATGGGGTTATTAAAAATTTCCAATAGCGCAGACTTAGAAGTAGAGCTGTTTAAAATTGAGGTTAGCACAAATTGTGAAAATCAGTGTTTGTGCGCGCCGGGCTTGCCGGGGGTGGCAATTCGGACATTCGGCTTTACCAGGATTATGTCGCCGACCTCTTCAACATCCGTATAAGCAATACTATTTTCCTTTAGTATCTCTTCCACCTTGCTCTTGGAGAGGAAACCGCTTTTTAGGGGAGCGAGAGTTATCCTCATTATCTCACCTTTTTGGAGGTTGAGTATAATGTCTTCTATCTTTCCAAGGTGTTTAGCCTTGCTTGTGTAGATCTCTGTGCCGTAAAGCTCGGATATTTTAACGCTCATTTTCGCCTGTATTTTGTTTTTTTTGTTTAATTTGCCTCGTTGCCGAGGAAATTGCACCCGGTTTTTAAAATGCGTTATTGTTTATGAGAAAAGGTATAAAAACCTTTGCCTATTAGCTTGAGTTTGTTGTGATTTAACGCATCTTTTAAAAAATATGTGTCGTATATGCGATTAATAGGGTAATTGAGGTGTTTTTGGGTGTTTTTCTTTGTTAAGTAGATAAGCAGCGCATGTTAAAGGAGCGAATGGCGAATATTGGTGAGGGAAGTAGGGGCGTATCCGCTGGAGAAAGTAAGAAACAGGTATATATTGTTGGGACTGTTCATGTTTCCAAAGAAAGTATGCGGCGCGTAGATGATGCCATACGCACCCACCTCCCTGATATTGTTTGCATAGAATTGGATTTACAGCGCTTTAGGGCCATGCAGGCAGACCGGTGGGAAAGCCAGAGAATGGGTGAAGGAAAACCCACCCAAGTAAGAGAGGGGGGTCAGTTCCGGTATTCTAAAGGTTATGAATCGGGCTCGGGGGAGAGTGGTGTTGCAACCCATGAGCGACAAACGCGCATCGGCGAGATGTTGACACTCCCGGGAATGCTGCGCTGGCTGCAGCAAAAAGTCGGGGAGGAATTTGGTATAATGCCGGGCTCGGAAATGTATTCAGCAGTCGAGACTGCGAAGAAATATAATATCGGGATTGCCCTTATCGACCGGCCAGTGCAGATAACCATAGCAAGGGTGTGGTCGGGGATGTCGTTCGGTGAAAAAGTCAGGCTTTTTGGGAGTTTGGGTATTGCGGGATCTTATTTTGTATTAAAGCCGGTATTGGGAAGGAAGAGTCATTCGTTTATGAATATGTTGGGAGAAGGTAAAACCATAGATGTGAGTAAATTGGATAGGGGAGAAGGCATCGCCGACCTTATGGAAATGCTCAAAGAGCAATTTCCCTCAATCTATAGGGCTCTTGTTATTGAAAGGGATTCATTTATGGCTGGGGCCGTCTTTCAGCTGCTTCAAAAAAGAGCAGAAAGGGTGGTTGTTGTAGTGGGTGCAGGCCATGTGAGTGGGATGGAAAAGAGTTTAAAGGATATGGGTGTGGACGTTAGGGTTATTTGGTGAGGGGGGTGTGGGTTGGTGTTTGAGTAGAAGAAGTTTAGTCAGAAGAAAATTAGAAAAATATAATTATAGTAAAATAAGAACATCACATCTTCAAGCTTTTCAAAACAAAGTCCTTTACCTTTCCGGCGTCTTCACCCAGTTCGATAAGTCGTGTTTGGCCGCGGCTTCCCTTGCCTGTGAATTGCATAGAAATAAAGCCCAGCATCTCCAGGTCATTTAAGTATTCCCGCACCCACCTCATACTTCGAGAGTTTTCTTTGAGCTGCCTGCATACTGCTTTATATTCATCATATACCTCACCGGATGTGAATTGCTTTCGGGTTTCGCCAGTGAGGCCCCGCTGGGCCTTTTCCAGAAGATTAGATAATGCCAGGAGAACTATTTGCTGGTGCTCGGGTAAGGTGTTTAACGATTCTATAACTATATCTTCCTCAACACTCTTTTTAGCTTCTTCTACTTCCTTTACTTTTAACATGCGCGCATTCCCACCCTCTACAATCTCGCCTGCCTTTCTCAAGAGACGGAGGGCATACCGGGCGTCGCCGCCCTCTTTTGCAGCTATGGCCGCAATTAACCTAAGCGCCGAGATGTCTACTTTTTTTGGTTTGAAACCCATCTTGGCGCGCTCATTAAGGATTGTAGTTAGTTGTTTGGCGTTGTATGGTGGAAACACTATTTCCTCTTCGCATAATGTGGATTTGCTTCTCGGATCTATATTCTTTTTGAAGAAGAGATTATTTGATATCCCTAATATAGTGACAAACCCACCCTTAACGTCATCATTGGCTCGTGTCAAGGTGTATAGAAGATTATCTAAATCCTTTACTGCATCTATTTCATCCAATATTACTACAACACCAGCTTTTTGCTCGCTGACAAAATCCAAAAGAGTCTCGTATAATATAGTGGGTGGTGCGCCCGAATCGTGAACTTTGACGCCTTTTGAATCAAAGAAGTCCTTATTTTGTTCCCAAAGATCCTTGAGTAGTTTCACTAAGGATCGATATTTACTATCATGTACTTTATTGTTGATATAACTGACATAAAGCGGCATGCCCTGCTCCCTACACATACTTTCCAATTCAGATGAAACAAAACGGGCGACTATTGTTTTTCCGACCCCTGTTTTTCCGTATATGAACACATTTGAGGGCTTTTCTCTTTTGATTGCAGGAGCCATCAGGCCAACCACTGTTTTTATCTCATCTTCCCTATACGGCAGTTTGGGGGGTGTGAAGTGGGGAGAAAGGGCCTCTTTATTGTCGAATATGCGATATTCTGATGCATAATCGGAGAATAAGTTTTTCTTTGCAGCAACCATTTTTTAAAAGTGTTTTTATTGTTTAATATTTATATATACCCACCCTTTTAAACGGGGTAATGCTCTGATGAGACAAAGCATTTTTATATTTTAAATATTAAATCTATCGAAGCGTATAGTTTGGGTGGTTGCTCATAAAAGCCTTTTGTTTGGGGTATGTCTCCAATGACTTTTTCTGAATGCCACCCGAGATTACGATAAACACTAAATCTGGAATCAAAATGGGAATGAAAAGTTGGCTCGGGTTTGAGGGGGGCGCTGCCCCAAAGAGCGGCGAAGAGGCAGTAAATCTGGATGAATACCTGGAAGGGATAGGCCTGCATGAGGGTGAACTCTTAGATGAGGATAAATACACTTATGTGAAAAGCCTTACTGCGGCGTCGCCTGATGTTGTAGGTGATGTTGATAGGGAATTAAAGAAGGGTAATATAGTTATACTCGACACTGATTCCATAGCCCAGACAAATCGCCTTTCTCTCAAGAAGCTCATAAGCGACTTGAAGAATATAGAGGATGAGATAAACGGTGACATGGGAAGGATATCCGAGAGCAAGATCCTTATCGTGCCCGGGGCATTTAGGATATTGAAGAGGCGCTTCGAGTAAGCGCTTTCTTTTTTTATTTTTTATTTCTTTTTTACAACCTTGTTACTTTATTGTAGCTTTCTTATTTCGTTGTAGTTTCACCAAACACTGCCTTTATTACATTAATCTGATAATATAACTACAACATTCACTTTAATATAAAATGAATTGGAAACTTTTTCTCAAACCATCCTTACCTACACTAGGCCTTTTCCTGGTTTTTATTTTTATCTCAAACCTTATACTTACATCTACATGTGCCGATATTTTTCCTTGTCAAAGGCAGCCGAATACCCCAAACCCCCCCGAATTTCAGGATAGGTTATGTAGTATATGTGCACAGGTAGGCGCGAGGCAGGTGTTTGGCCTTGCAGCTCTCCTGGTACTGATTTTGGTTATGGGTGTTTTACCTTATTTGGCTGCATGCGCCGCCAAATGGCTACTCTGGCGGGAATAAAAGATACCTTCTTTATAGTTTTTAACCTCTATTCCCTAAATTAACCTATGGTCGACAAGGATTTCAATGACGTCATCCGGGATTTAGAAGATAGTATATTCGGCCTTGAGGATGAAAGTAAGGTAGAGGATGATGAGTCTTCTAAAGAAAAAGAGCCCGAGAGGCGGCATACCTTCCCAACCCTGATTGACCAGGAGACTGCTGACGGCATAATGAAGGACTTCATGAAGAAGGAAAAGAACCAAAGAAAATATGAGGGGATGGGAAGCGAGCTGCTCTTCAGGCCCTATTGGTTCTTTACATATACCTGCGAGTTAGTGATGCGCGACCAGGATGGTAATATTATAGATTCGGAAGAGATTGGTGGGCGGATGGCCATTGATGCCACCAATGGCGCAGTCGCCGATTACCTACAAGACCTTCTTGACCATGAACCTATAGAGGCTGTGGACCTCTCGGATGAGATGGGTCAGGTCGGCGGCGAGGCAAAGATAATAGAGCCGAAGCTCATAGGGGAGGAAAGAGTAGAGCGCTTTGTAAAACAGAAGATAGCAGGGGTTTTAAGGGCAGATAAGGATAATGTCTCCGTCGCCGGGTTTGAATTGTTGTGGTCGCCCGTCTACCGCTATTGGATGACTATCAAGAAAAGGACTCACAACCTACAACTTGATGGTTGTGGAGGATATCCACTCAACTACGACGATATACCCCTTAGGAAGAGGACTTGGAATGACATAATCGCGGATGATATAGAGCTTCTCAAAGACCCGAAGAAGTGGAAAGAGTTCCTAAAGAACAAAGGCAAGGCAATGAAAGGCATGTCACTGCGCAAAGGCGGGTCCGCGGGCGCCGCAGCCGCGGCGCAGGGCGCGGGGCAGCCACAGGGATCCAGGGGCAACCCCAACAATAAATTAATTGAGGCAATGGGTGGTGTGGTCGGCTTGGCAATGTTTCTTTTAGGGCTTTCACAAAGGCCCCCTGACGCCGTGCTGATAATAATGGGCGCGCTGATAGTCGGAGTAATCTTCTGGGTCATGAACCACAAAAGGAAGAAGCCTCTAATTCCACTGCCGCCGCCACCATACGTTAGCGGCTACGGGCCGCCGCTCCAATAAACCTCCGACGTTTTGAAAACCTCTAAATACCGGAACTGACCCCCCTCTCTTACTTGGGTGGGTTTTTCCAAACCACAAAAACCAGGATGATATACGACACAAAAAAGATACGGGAAGAATCAAAGAAAGACTTCTTTAAAGCATGGGCGGCAACATCGAAACAACTCCCCAAACCAAATGAAGCTTTCAAAAAAAGGCTCCTATCCCCCAACAAACCGGAGCCCCACCCCATACACAATACCATCCAGAAGATAAGGTCAAGCTTCCTCAGGCTGGGTTTCAGGGAACTTGAGATACCTCTGTTCATTGAAGAAGAGGACGTCTATAAGCAATACGGCCCCGAGGCGCCCGCAATACTTGACCGCTGCTATTATCTAGCAGGCATACCCAGGCCGGAAATCGGATTATCGGAAAAAAAGATAGATAAAATAAAAAACGTCGTCAAAAACTGGGACGACACAATGCTGAAATCTCTCAAGGAAATACTCCGCGACTATAAGCTGGGGAGGATAGAAGGAGATGATTTAGTTGAAACCATCGCACAGGGCCTGGGCATCGCCGCGGAAGAATCCTCTTGCATTATTTCCCTCTTCGACGAGCTCAAAAACCTGAAGGCCGAAGCAGGAAAAACCACCCTGCGCAGCCATATGACTGCGGGATGGTTCCCTACACTGGCAGCCCTTCAAGACAAGTCGCAGATGCCGATAAAGCTGTTCAGCTCCGGCCTGCGCTTTAGGAGGGAGCAGAAAGTGGACGCGACCCATTTACGTGCCCACTACGGGGCGAGTTGTGTGGTCTGCGACCCGGAGATGGATATAGAATCTGGCAAGGCGCTTGCCAAAGAGATACTGAAACCGCTGGGCTTCAAAGACTTCGAATTTGAAAAAAAGCCTGCAACCTCTACATACTATGCAAAGGATTCTGAATATGAGGTATATGCAAAGAGCGGTGGTGAGCGCATTGAAGTAGCGGATTTAGGCATGTATTCACCCATAGCACTAGCAAATTATGAAATAAAATACCCTGTTTTCAACATAGGCTTCGGGGTCGAGAGGATAATCATGATAAAAGAGAATGCCACCGACGTAAGGGAGGTTTTCTTTCCCCAATTCTATAGGGCCCTTGAGATGAGTGACAAAGATATAGCCAAAGCCATAACTATTGACAAGACGCCGCAAACCCCAGACGGCAAAAAACTCTCCGAGCTGATTCAAAAAACTGCCGTCAAGCATGGCAATGATGCGTCGCCCTGTAGTTTTGATATACTCGAAGGCGACTTTCTCGGAAGGCGGCTCAAAGTCCGCATATTTGAAAAGGAAGCTGGCAGCATGCTATTGGGCCCGGCAGCATGGAATGAGATTTATGTCTACAACGGCGGCATATACGGCGTGCCGCCCATGGGTTTCAAAGAGAAGGCAAAAGAGATAATCGAGAACGGGACGAATACAAAATTAAGCTACCTGAAGGCAATGTCCGACTACTTCGCAGCAGGCATAGAGGCGGCAGTTGAACGCGGCGAGGACTATAACTTCCAGTTCAAGATGGCAAAAAGCGCCCCCGACATAAACATCAAAATCGCAGACCACGCACTACAATACATACAATCCAAGAACAAGGAGCTCATGCTCAAGGGGCCGCTCTTTACAGAGATCGAAGCGAAGGTAGTATAAGTTGTGGTACCTAACTTTTTCTTACAAGATATACTCACTTAACCTTTATTTAGGGCGTGTGGTACCTAACTATACCACACCCACATCCTTTCCTTTGGCATCGCAGCCCTTCTTCCAGTACTGGGTCGCTTCGTCTTTGCCGACGCTTGGGGTGACTACTCCAAAAGCCTCTTCAAAGTGCTTCATGCCAACTGCGGCAACCTTTGTTTTCTTATCGATGACTTCCTTTATGGCCAACACACCCGCTTTCCTGACGAGCGCCTCGATGTCAGCCCCGCTATAACCCTCGCTTTTCTCGACTAGCTTGTCTAGTTTGACATCCTTATCAGTCTTCACATCCTTTAGGTGCACTTTAAAGATCTCTTTCCTTGCACCCCCATCCGGAAGCGGCACGAATATATGCTTTTCGAACCTTCCCGGCCTTAACAAGGCCTGGTCTATAAGATCCGGCCTGTTGGTGGCGCCTATGAGGATAACATCCTTTAGCTCCGCAACGCCATCGATTTCACTCAGCAGCTGCGCAACGACACTTTCCTTGACACTATTCGAGTCACCGCCTCCGCGGGTGCCGGTCAGTGATTCTATCTCATCAAAGAATATTATCGAAGGGGCAACCTGCCTCGCCCGCTTGAACACCTTTCTCACTCCACGCTCGCTCTCGCCCACATACTTATTCAACAGCTCGGGGCCCTTGACTGTTATGAAATTAGCAGAGCTCTCATTGGCGACTGCCCTCGCAAGCAGGGTCTTGCCTGTCCCGGGCGGCCCGTATAATAATATGCCCCGCGGAGCCTTGACCCCAACCTCTTTAAACTCTTTGGCATACTTCATCGGCCACTCTACGCTTTCAATGAGCTCTTCTTTGGCTTTGGAAAGCCCGCCGACATCCCCCCAGCCTACTTTGGGTATCTCGACCAGGACCTCTCTCATCGCAGACGGCTCCACCTTCCTCATCGCGTCTTCGAAATCCTCATCAGTTACGTGTATTTTATCCAGAATCTCTTTGCTCAATTCCTCATCCTTGAGCTTTTTGATGTCCGGCATTATGCGCTTTAGTGCGCGCATGGCAGCCTCTTTGGTAAGGGATTCCAGGTCTGCGCCGGAATAGCCATGGGTGATGTCGGCCATTTTTTTGAGATTCACCTTTTCTGTCAGCGGCATCCCCCTCGTGTGTATCTGGAGAACCTCTTCCCTCCCTATCCTATCAGGTATGCCTATCTGTATCTCCCTGTCAAATCTTCCAGGCCTCCTCAATGCTGTGTCCAGGGCGTCGGGTCGATTGGTCGCGGCTATGACCACAATTTCACCTCTCGCCTCTAGCCCGTCCATGAGTGTGAGTAGCTGCGAGACGACACGCTTTTCCACCTCGCCGCTGACCTCTTCTCTCGAAGGGGCTATCGCGTCTATTTCATCTATGAAGATTATTGCTGGCGCGTGCTCCTGCGCCTCTTTGAACACGTTCCTCAGGTTCTCTTCGCTCTGGCCGTAGAACTTCGACATTATCTCAGGCCCGGCCAGGTGGATGAAGTGCGCTTCGGTTTCATTGGCTACCGCCTTGGCGAGCAGAGTCTTGCCCGTCCCCGGGGGGCCGTACAAAAGAACGCCCTTTGGCGGGGATACGCCCAATTTCTTGAAAATCTGCGGATACCTCATCGGGACTTCTATCATCTCCCTCACGGTCTCTATCTCCTCCCGCAACCCGCCGATATCCTCGTAGGTGATGTCTGGGACTCCTCCCTTTTCCACGGCCGGTTTGTCTGCTATAGCTAGGTTGGTCTGCTCCGCCACGACAACGGGCCCGTCCGGCGAGGTCTTATTAACTATGAATGTAAGCGGTGTGCCCATGACATCCACCAGCATCTTATTGCCCTTAAGGAAGGGCTTGTTTAGGAGGCGTTCTTTGACATACTCCACAAACCCCGAGCCGTACTGGATGGCTTGCGTGGGCGCTATCACCATCTTCTTAGCGTATTTCGCAGTTATCGGGGCAATCTCCACCTCTTCATCCAGGTTACTTCCCGCATTGCTCCTCAGGACCCCATCCATGCGTATTATATCAGCACCCTCATCGTCCTCAAGCCCGTGCCAGGCTATGCCCACTGCATCCCTTTTCCCTTTTATGAGCACAAGGCTGCCGCTCTTGATTCCAAGCTTCGCCAGGTTGGCAGAGCCTATCCTGACTATGCTTCTTCCCACATCAATCTTCGGCGCTTCCTTTACGCTAAGGCGGAGTTTTTCCATTTTCTTATTTAATCTCTATCTTTTTCCCCTTCTTCTTTTTGGATGCCCTTTTTAGCCGCACTTCCAAGATTCCGTTATTATAGCTGGCATTGCTTGCGTCGTCCTTGACTTCACCGGGCAGCCGGACTTCCTTGTAATATTTTTTATTTGGGGTGTTGGCACTTATGATGAGCGATTCGCCGTCTATTTCCAAATCTATATCCTTTTTTTCAACACCCGGGAGCTCTGCGATGACCGCGATGCCGTCGTCACCGTCTATGACGTCCACCAAGGGCTCTCTCGCGTCCCTGACAACAGGCCCAATCCCGCTTTCATTCCCTGTAACCACTTTACCCGGGCTGACATTGCCGAATTCGCTTATAATGGGCTTGCCGTCCGGCCCGGTCTTCATTGAGAAGCCGTAGACGAAGGGCTTTCCCCTCACCATATTCTGTCCTGAAGCCATGTTTTTCATAAGGTCATTCATCATCCTCTCAATCCCTGAGAAATCTGAGAAGAAATCTGCAAAAGGATCCTTGCCGAAGAAAGGCTCCCTAAAGGGCCCTCTAGCCCCCTGGTTCGCTCCGCTGCACTCATTCTCGTCCCTCCCGCAATCGCAGGGATCCTCATCCTTTTTCTTTTTTCGGAACATCTTCATCACCTATTAAACCTCATTTATATAAGATTAAGCTATAAATATACTATCTTTTATTGCTTTTGAACAATAATTTATTAACTTTGAAGCTGGGGCTATAAAAACCTATCTTTTAGGCAAAGACCGAGAAAAAGGCAAAATGGAATCAAAGCGGAGAATACTTATCCAGGAGCTTGGCCCGCCATCCAAGGGCAGCGACATAGAGTGGCTCTGCCGTTCCTTAGGGCTTCTGCGGGACTGCGACGAGGATAAATCCGCTTATAAGGTGTTTAAAATACTTGCAGAGTCTTCGATAAGCGGCTCGCCCAAGACCTCAGCCGAAATCGCCGACGAGCTGGAGCTAGCTCGCGGAACCGTGCTCTTCCATCTCAAAAAATTCCATAGCTCTGGTCTTGTTTCAAGGGCGTCCGGCAGGAGATACATACTCAGGGAGTCCAGTTTAGAGGATACTCTGGATGACATGATGCGCGACACCGAGCGCATGTTCACAAGGATGAGAAAAATAGCCGCTGACATAGACAGGGAGCTTGGCGTTGAGAAGCGTTGGTAAGCCAAACAGCTACTTTTTAACCATTTGCGCGTCCTTAAGAAAGTTAACCGTATTCTTGAACTCATCGGCTTTTCCACCATCTACTCCGAAAACCAACAACTCTTCACCTCGCCCGCATTCGCATACAGTTTCTCCATATGGGTTGACTACCCTGCTTTTTCCGAAGTATGTGAACCTTTCGTCCTTTCCGCAGCAGTTGGTTGCAACTACCCAGGCTTGGTTGTCTAGGGCGCGCGCAGCTATTGCAAGCTCCCATTGGCGCTGGAAGGGGTCCGGCCAATTCGCCGGGACCAAGATTATCTCCGCACCTTTCAATGCCAGTTTTCTGGCGACCTCGGGGAAAATGGCGTCATAACAGACCATCATACCGAGCTTGCATTGCTTGGTGCTTACGACCTCGCAGCTGTTTCCATGCGCGACAAAATTCCCCTCATCCAGGAAGAGGTGTATCTTCCTATGCTTGCCGAGGACCTTGCCATTACCTACAAAGACTGCCGTATTGTATATAGAACTTCCGTCCTTTTCAGCAAGCGATGCGACGATGTTGATATTATTTTTCTTCGCAATGTCACACAAGCCTTCGGTAGTCTTGCCGGGTATACTCTCGGCGAGCTCTCCAAAGCGCCCCGGAACGCTGCCAGTAGAAAAATACTCCGGAAGGCAAAGAAAATCCGCGCCCTGCAGGGCTGCATCCGAAGCGAACTTGGCAGCGCTCTTTAAATTCTCTTCTTTGTCAGCAAGCGCGATATCCATCTGCGCGATTGCAGCTGTAAAGCTTTCCATTATTGTCTCCCTATAAGCGTGAAAGCCCTTTACACTATTACCCCCCTTTCTTTAAAAACCTGCCCCTTTGCGATATTTAAGTCCCGACCCTGCAAAAAACACCATGAAAAGAATGCTGCTGGACCGCAGGGGCAAGCGCCAGCTGGTGGACGAAGGCAAGGATTTGCACACCCACGACGGGGTAGTCAAACTAGAGCAGCTCGAGGCAGTGAATTACACGGGCTGTGTCGAGACTCATATAGGAAAAAAACTAGTGGTGATAAAGCCTTCCATCATTGATCTCATAGAAAAAATGGAAAAGAGGGCGCAGGTGATATACCCAAAAGACTCGGCGATGATAATAGGCCTCGCTGGGATATCGAGCGGTTCAAGGGTTGTGGAAGCGGGCACTGGCGTAGCTGGCATGACTATGATGCTTGCCAACGCAGTGAGGCCCGAAGGAAAAGTATATACTTACGAGATAAGGGAAGAGCACCAGAAGCAGGCGCGGGAGCATTTGGAAGAGGCAGGGCTGTTAGAATACGCAGACATGAAGCTTAAGAGCATCTACGATGGGATAGATGAAAAGGACGTGGATGCCGTAGTGCTTGATTTGCCCGAGCCTTGGCTGGCAAGCGAAAACGCGGCGGGGGCCCTGAGGTTTGGGGGTTACATTGTTTGTTATTCACCATCCATAGAGCAGATTAAAAGGTTCGTTACTTCTCTTCCCCCCTGCTTACAGGACGTGAAGACCATAGAGATAATCCTTCGCGACTGGGAAGTGAGCGCCCAGAGGTGCAGGCCCAATACAAGGATGATCGGGCATACGGGGTTCATAACGATAGCTAGGAAGATGGGGGAGTCAAAACAAGAAGAATCAAAGAACGCCCAACAAGAATGAAACTAATACTGCTCGACACCAACTTCTTCCTCGCGCCCTTCCAGACGGGCGTGGACATCTTCTCAGAGCTTGACCGCATAGTCAACGAGCCCTTTCGCATAATCACAATCTCCCCTGTCATCGGAGAGCTTGAAAGGCTTTCCAAAACAGCAAAGGGCGAAGACCGCAGCAGCGCAAAGCTCGCCCTCGAGCTGGCCAAGGGTGTTGACATAATAGACTATCCGGGCTTGGGCGACGAGGCGATAATAGATTTCGCCAGGAAGAACAAGGCGATAGTCGCCACCAACGACTCCGCACTGAGAAAGCGATTGAAGTCAAACAAGATAAGGACGATATTCGTCCGCAACCGCAGCAAGCTGGAGATTGAATGAAAACCGCATTTAATTTTTAAATAGCCTTCTCTTAATTTTATAATTCGAAAAATTTCCGAAGCACATGTAAGTATCCTAACGCTAACAAAAACAAACTAAGTGAAACTATGGACCTATTTTGGATAGTGCCTTTGGCGATGTTTTTGGCCCTCGGGTTTGCGGCCTACCTCGCTATGAAAGTCCTTAAAGAAGACGAGGGCACAGATAAGATGAAAGAGATTTCCCTGGCCATACACGCCGGGGCGAAGGCCTACTTGTCCCAGCAGTACAAAACGCTTGCGGTATTCTTTGCTGCA
>CAYMNU010000014.1:0-16746 GCA_964391885.1 uncultured archaeon
TAGGTGACCTTGCCTTCAGCACCAGGGATTTTGACGCCCCAGTCCATATCGCGTGTGATGTCCCAATCGTTAAGCTCGCCAAGCCATTGCTTGGCATAGTTGCGCGCGTTTGCAGACACTTCTTTGTTTTTAAGGTATTCTTTGAGTTGGGGGGCGAAGTCTGAGAGCTTAAAGAAGAAATGAGTTGTTTCCCTTATTGCAGGCTCTGCCCCGCATGATGCACACTTGGGCTTGTTTATTTCTGAAACCCCTAGATGCCTTCCGCATCCCTCGCAGTGGTCGCCTCTGGCTTCGGCGCCGCAATGAGAACAAACGCCCACGACATAGCGGTCGGGCAAGAAGCGCTTGCAGCTCCCACAGTAAAGCTGCTTGACCTGCTTTTCGCTTATATGGCCAGCGGCACTGATTTTAGTGAAGAACTCCCCTGCCATTTCATGGTGTATCTTGCGCGATGTTTGGGAAAAGTTGTCGAAGGATATGCCCAGCTGCTCGAGCTCCTGTGCGATTATCTTGTAGTAGCGGTCTGCAATCTCCTGCGGAGTCTTGCCCTCGGACTCGGCTTTAATAACTATGGGCGTGCCGTGTTCGTCCGTCCCGCAGACATATTTGACGTCTTCGCCTCTTGCCCTGAGGAATCTCACGTATATGTCCGCGGGTATATATGTCGACCTCACATGCCCAAGGTGCATGGGCCCGTTGGCGTAGGGGAGCGCCGATGTGACAAGTGTTTTCATGTCCTAAATAAGTGCAAGAATAGCGAATTATTTGTAGGGCACAGGTAAAAAAGGTTATAGCTTCCCCTTTTCGGTTGCAGGCCTCTCTGCATGCTTGAGAAAGATTCCTTTAAGTACTCCAGGGCTTATCCTGTTGTCTGGAAGCCTCAGAACATCGCCCCACATCGCGCGCACCCTGCCTTCGGGAATGTTAAATTCACGGCCGGCTCGCTGAAGCTCTGACATCGCTGCATCAAAATGCCTTGCGATGTGCTCGCGCCTGTTGGCCGGAAGGTCACCATACCTGGGCCTGAAACGAGGACGTGGCATGAATATCTTTTGATTTGATATTTAAAAGGCCTATAAAAAGCTTTTTATACCCTCTTCTTCTAATAAACCGCTTTTTCTTTATAAAGGGGTGCTTTGGGTGAGTGTGTTTTTGGCATAAAAGCCAACTGGCATTTAACCAAGGCAAAGGGCTTTACACTAAATATCTGGAGAGAAAAAAATGGCAAAAGTCAAATGGGATAAAAAGCTGGAGAACCTCGTCGTTTCAGTATCTATAAACGACCGGATAAACCTTGAGCAGTTCTCAAGGAAGGCGAAAGACATTGAATACGACCCCGACCACTTTCCGGGAGCCATATACAGGATGAATGAGCCGAGAGTGTCTGCGCTGATATTCTCCTCTGGAAAGGTCAACTGCACGGGAGCAAGGCACTGGGATGAAATACCGCTTATCGTCGACCAGCTAAAGAAGAAGTTCAAGGAGGGCGGCATAACCCCTAAGACCATGGAGAGCAAGGTCCAGAACCTTGTAGTCTCTGCAAACCTCGGTTATGAGGTCAATATCGACGTGGCAGCCACCGAGCTGGACAATGTCGAATACGAGCCGGAGCAGTTCCCTGGGCTTATCTTCAGGATTAAGGAGCCGAAGTGCGTTGCGCTCGTGTTCACAAGCGGAAAGATCAACGTCGTGGGCGCCAAGGAATGGGAGTTCATAGACAAGGCGATTGCGCAGGTCGACAAAGCCATGCGCGACGTAGGTGCAGTCATGGAGTAGTCCCCTGCTCCCGGCTAGCCCGGGAGCGTTTTTTCTCTTTTCGTCCCTGAAACCAAGGCTTTTTTTAACTTCGCGTTTGAAATCTTAGCCCTAAGTCTATTTGCTTCTTCTACAAAATGCCAAAAACTGAAAATCCAGGCGCTGTTGAATGGTACGATATAAGCACATTCATAAACGAGCACTGCCGGGAAGAGCTCAACCTAGTAGGCCAATTTTATCCCGATAAGCAATCCGTAATAATCGATTTTCAGAAGCTTTCCGAATTCTCTCCCGAGCTTGGCGAGAGGCTGCTCGCAAGCCCTGACGAGACAATGGGCGAGATAAACAAGGCCCTCGAGAAAGAGAAAAAGCACATCGCGTTTTCGAGAAAAGTAGACGAGGAACCAAGAGTATATGCCCGCTTCATGAACCTGCCGCCGGAGAGCGAGATAATGGTGAGAAAGTGCAATTCCGAATACCTAAACAAGCTTTTCACCGTCCAGGGCCTTGTCACGACTGCTACGGATGTGCTGCCGAAAGTCTGGAAGGGCGTCTTCAAGTGCAAGCGCTGCAAGGCAGAGGTCTCGCTCATACAGCCCAAGAAAAGCGTGCAGTCGCCGATGGTCTGCGAGAGTTGCGGAAGGCATGAGTTTGACATGGATGAAGAAAAGTCCAAATACGTGGACTTCCAGAAGATACAGATGCAGGAGCCTTTGGAGATACTCAAGGGCGGGGACCAGGCAAAGAGGATAAGCGTTTGGCTGGAGGAAGACCTTGTCAAAAAAAGGGTCGTGCCGGGGCAAAGGGTCATAATAACGGGCACTCTTAGGCTCGAGCCGCCCAAGCCCAGCAAGGTGAAATCGCCAATATACCAAAAATACATAGAGGCAAACAATCTGGATTACACCGAACAGGAATTTGAAGAGCTGGAAATAAGCGAGAAGGAAGAGAAAGAGATTAGGGCGCTTGCGAACGACCCAAAGATTTACGAAAAGATGATATCGTCAATCGCCCCGTCCATATATGGCCACGACGAGGCTAAAGAGGCGGTCCTGCTTCAGCTATGCGGGGGGGCTTCAGGCAAGATGCTTCCCGACGGTACGAAAATCAGGGACTCAATCCATATATTAATGATAGGGGACCCTGGGACGGCCAAATCACAAATCCTTAAATATGTAGATCGCCTCGCCCCTAAATCGCTTTATGTGTCCGGCAAGTCTGCAACGGGCGGCGGGCTAACTGCTATCGCCGAAAAGGATGAATTTGGCGAAGGCGGCTGGGTGCTGAAGGCCGGCGCCCTGGTTCTGGCGTCGGGCGGCATGGCGTGCATCGACGAGTTCGACAAGATGAGCGAGGAGGACAGAAGCGCGATCCACGAGGCGCTGGAACAGCAGACAGTCAGCGTGGCGAAGGCGGGCATCATCGCAACATTCAGGGCAGACAGCGCAGTTCTTGCGGCCGCCAACCCGAAATACTCACGATACGACCCATACAAGCCTCCGGCAGAGCAGTTCAACCTGCCTGCATCGCTCATATCAAGATTCGACCTGATTTTCCCGATAAAGGACGTGCTGGACGAGGCCAGGGACCAGAAGCTTGCGGCGCACATATTGAATGCCCATAAGCTGTCCCAAAGCAGGGCGGCCGACCCGGGCGCAGACCTCAGGGATCTTGAGAAATCGCTCGTGCCGGTTGTAAACCAAGACCTGATGAGGAAATATTTCGCCTATGCTCGCAGGCACTGCCACCCCATCCTAACTAAACAGGCCAGCGACAGGCTGGAGAATTATTATGTGGACCTCAGGAAGAGGAGCAGTGGGGGGAGCGTGCCGCTCACACCCAGGCAATTAGAAGGCCTTGTGAGATTGGCGGAAGCCTCTGCAAAAGTGCGGCTGAGCAAAGAGGTTGCAATAGAAGACGCCGACCGCGCCATACGCTTGGTGGAGTTCGTCTTAAGGGAGATAGGTATGGAGAAAGAGGGCGGCGGGTTTGATATAGACAGGATAGTGACAGACCACCCCAAGTCGGAAAGGGACAAGATTTACATGATAAGCGGTATAGTCAAGGGCCTGGAAGACGAATATGAAATGGTGCCTATGAAGAAGGTTCTTGAAGACGCAAAAGAGTACCACAACATAGACAACCAGACTGCAGAGAAGCTGATTAGGGAGCTCCTTAACAAAGGGGACCTCTACGAGCCGAGGCACGGGCACCTGAGGACCGTAAGACAATGAATAAGATTGCATTCTTTGTTTCGATATTTTTGTTCGCGACTGCCATAGGGCTCTACATAGGTGCAAGGGCGATACCGCAAGTTGGAGACACAAACGTCATGACCGGCCAGAGTGTTGACGACCCCGGCGGGGCGCTTTACTTTCTGGGGGTAGTTCTTATAGGGACTATCGTACTTCTGCTTATTTTAAGGTATTACAAAGGTAATCTGCTCTTCAGGCTTTTTGAGGTTTACATAATCTTCGTGGGCTCGATGGTGGTCTGGGACTTTGCGGTTTATGACGGGCTTGTCTTGGGCGGCCTTATTTCAAGCTCTCTCGCATATAACCTGCTTGTGCTCGCGCTTGCAAGCCTAACAGTAGCCATAAGATTTTTGAAGAGGACTTTTGCTATAAGAAATATCACCCTTGCGCTTGCTATAGCAGGGGCGGGCGGGCTGCTGGGATCTTTTATGGGCTTCGTGCCGGCGCTGATTCTTGTGCTGGCGCTGGGGACCTACGATATAATCGCAGTCTTCAAGACAAAACATATGCTTAAGCTCGCAGACGGCTCCAGGCTGAGGGAGCTTCCTGTCATGTTCGAGACTGCGTCCAGGGGCATAAAAACCGGGCCGCGGAAGGGGAGTAAGAAGGGGGATGACGTAATAGGTCTGGGGACTGGCGACATTGCAATACCCCTAATCTTTTTTGTGGGGATACTGCGCAGCTTCCAGGACTGGTTCCTTGTGGGCGCAGCAGTGCTCGGAGCCATGGCGGGTCTTGGGCTCACAATATATTATGTCACCAATGTCAAAAGAGTGGCGCTTCCAGCCCTTCCCCCGATAATAGGCTGCAGTTTGATTAGCCTCGGAATCGCATTTGCGATGCAAACCTTTTTATAGGCCGCGCTACAAATATCCTCCCGACCTTATGGGGCTTGACTAAACAAAACTTAGAGCAAGCCATGCAACTCGGAGGGGGCGGCAATAAGAAAGAATAGCCGTGGCCGTGTTGGGGGGATTTCAAAAAACAACATAGCGGAAGCTTTAAAAAGTGATGAAGAATGGAAATAACAGGTAAATACGTGGAGACTGAGGAATATAAAAAAGAGGTGGAGAAAAAGGGCTTCAAGTACAGCCCCGCGACAGGGAGCCTGTTCTTGTCTTACCCTTATTTGCCCAAAAAGTTCTCTCGATATGCGGTGAAGATAGGGCTTTACCACGTGGGCATATCGCCCATTTCAAAGATAAACTCTGTGGAGTATTATGAAAAGGGGTCCGGATACCATAGGACGGACAAGCCGGAAGAGGGCTTTAAAGAGTATGCGGAGGAGATACTCAAAGAAAGCCTCGAAAAGTCCAGGCCGAAGAGCCTTCTGGTGTGATTATCCCCTCGGAATAATCTTATCCAACAACCCGAAACTTGCCCGAGGGCAACTATTAGCCTCTTTAGCTGCATAAATAAGCGTTTGAAATGGCTTCTCAAGTATGGGTGAGGAGGAAGACCTTCCTCTGCGAGGTCTGCGGAAGGGTCATGGAGATAGGCGAGGAATACGAGGCCCGCTGCAGGGAATGCGGCGCCGATTTCTGCAGTAACTGCGGTTTTGAAGAAGGCTGCGTGGCCTGCGCCAAATCACGGTTATTCCGCCCCGAAGCTTTGGCGGCGGTCTAACATTAGGAGGCGGACTATAGGGAGAGTTGAGGGGGGTTCGAAAGAACCCCCACTCACGCTTATTTTTCTGTAATTAAACTTTTCAGGTATCGAAAAGCCTTTTATATCTATAACTTATAAGTTATAGAAAAATGTATACTACAATACAGGTGAAGGACCATACGATGAAGATGCTGAGCAATTTGAAACGGGAAACGCATGCAAAGTCATACGATGATGTGCTGCAGGCTCTCCTTAAATCCCGCAGGAAAAGCATCGACTCCATGTACGGCTTCCTGCCGAAGGGCGACATATTGACAGACTTAAGGGACAAGCATGACAGGTTCTAGATATCTTTTTGATACCAGCGCATGGATGGGCATGCTGCAAGGCGAGAAGGAGTCTTTGAGGGAAATGCTCGAGGAAGCTGATAGTATTGTTTTTACTTGCGCATTGACCTTTTTTGAGATGGGCAAGAAATCTATAATGCGCAAGTTCACAAGGAGCCAATTGCGGAAAAGCCTGGAATTTATAAGGGAAAGCAGCGTAGTCCTAGATATTAATCCAGAATTGTGTGAAAATGCTATTAATGTTGCCCTTAGGCACAATCTGCATGCAATGGACGCCCTGATATACCGAAGCGCCCTCGAGAACGATGCCACGCTCGTCACCTTAGACAACGACTTCCACGGGCTGCCGGGGGTCAGGGTTATAGACTTGGACTAGTGGATGCCTCTGGTATGGATTTGGCTGTATGTAATTATAAGTATGGCGACAATCCCCCAAGTAATCAGGCTCAGGAAGCCGAAGATAAAAATTATCAGGACTATTGCGACTATTATTAGAAATCGTTTCAGCAATAATTAATCCGCCTGAGCCTGCAGCTATTTACCATACATACCCCCCTTACCGCTTTCCTTGAGCTCCTTCCTTTCGCTCGCCCAGTTATAGGATGCCAGAACCGAATCCACGTCCTTCTCAGCATAGCCTGCCGATATAAGCAGCCCCAGGAACGCTTCTGGCTTCTCGCCTGCATCAATCCTCAGCTTAATTTCCTTCCTGAGTATAGCTAGCCTGTCGCCATCGGCTTTTGACTCGTCCGCCTTTTCCTCCTGCGCCTTCAGTTTCTCAGCCTTGACGGCCTTGACCACTTCAAGTATCTCCTCTTCGGTATAGCCGTTCTCGAGCATGAAGTCCCTTACCTCGTGGGGCCTCTTGCCCTCCCTCATCGCCATCTGCATGGCTTCTATCAGTTCACGAAGCGTGTTCTCGTCCATCAGGCCAATGCCTTCTTTGCTTGTGAAACCAAATCCTTGCTTCCGATGTATATGGGCGTCCTATGGGCAATCGCCAGAGGCTTTATGTCCAGGATGTTACGCTTCCCATCGCTCGCCGCACCGCCCGCCTTGGTCATGATGAATGCCATGGGGTTGCACTCAATGACCAAACGCAGCTTGCCCTGAACTTTCTTCTTGTTGGCAGGGTAGAAGAATATCCCGCCGTAGGTAACTATCTGGTTTATGTCTCCAACGAAGGCCCCCCCGTAGCGCAGCTTGAGGCCCTGCTTGAAGTATTCGTCCATCAGCTTCGTGTCCTTCCTGCCCCAGCCGTCGTTGGCCCCGCCGAAGCTGTAGAGCTTGCCGGGCTTAGGGAGCATGATGCCCTCCTTGGCCAAAAAGAACTTCTTCGCAGCGTCATCATAGACAAACTCCGAGACCTTATCCGTGGCCATCACTATGCTGGTCAGCGGGCCGTACATGACGTAGAATGCAGCCAACATGTCTTTGCCCTTCTGGAGTATTGGCCCGTCGTCGTAGATGCCTATTATAGTGCCAAACATGTTGTTGCTTTTGATGTTGGATGAGCCGTCCAGCGGGTCCATGGTGACGATGTACCTGCCCTTGCCCATCGTGGCTTCTTCCTGCTCTTCGGAGAGGACGGCCTTCACCCTGCCCGTCTTCAATAGCTCTTTCGTGAGCACCTCGTCAGCCCAGACGTCCAGCTTCTGCTGGGTTTCGCCATAGACGTTTTTAGTGGTCGCAGCGCCGCGCTTCTCGGGAAAGGTCGCGCGCATGTCAGCCGAAACCTGCGCTATCGTGAGTATAACTTCCTGCAAGCCCTTGTCCATCCCGGATACATATTTTTCCAAAGTCTTTCCGTCCATTTTAAGCCATGTTTTTACTGATTATAATTTATATGAGTTCGGTAAAAAGACGTCGCAAATGTTGCGACGATGATTTTTATTATCCTAATAGTTAATGTCCCAGTAAACAAAAATGGACCTCAAAATAACAGAAAAGGATGTCCTGGTTCCGGCCGCGGTTCCAGAGAACGCAAGGAAGGAGTATGTTAAGAATTATATGGAGATCACGAAGGGTACGGGAAGGCTTATGCTCTTCGCTGGAGACCAGAAAGTGGAGCACATGAACAATGATTTCTACGGCGAAGGCATCGCAAAGGACGATGCAGTCCCGGAGCATCTGTTCAGGATAGCTTCGGGCTCTGAAATCGGCGTTTTTGCAACGCAAATAGGCCTGGTTTCTTCATACGGCTATGATTATCCGGACGTGGCATATCTCATAAAGTTGAATTCGAAGACCAACCTAGTCAAATCAATAGACCCGATAAGCGGGCAGTGGCTGAGTGTGAACCAGATAGTGGAGTTCAAGAAGAATAATCCCAAGCTGAAGGTGGTTGCTGTAGGCTATACTATATACCTGGGCAGCGAGTACGAGAAAGACATGCTCAAGGAAGCCGCCAACATCGTTTATGAAGCGCATAAGAACGGATTGGTAGTGGTGATTTGGATATACCCAAGGGGCAAAGGAGTCCCTGACGAGAAAGACCCACACCTTATAGCGGGAGCCACAGGTGTTGCAGCATGCATCGGTGCGGATTTCGTAAAGGTCAACTGGCCCAAGAAGGAGGGTGCAGACATGCCCGAGCTCTTCAAAGAAGCGGTCGCATCAGGAGGACGGACTAAGGTAGTCTGTGCAGGAGGCAGCTCCACTGATGTCAGGAAATTCCTCCAGCGCCTGCATGACCAGATTTACATAAGCGGTGCCTGGGGCAATGCCACCGGGCGGAACATCCATCAAAAGCCGCTTAAAGAGGCAATCGCCATGTGCAACGCCGTGTCGGCGATAACCCTGCATGGTAAAAGTGTGGACGAGGCGATGGAAGAATACGAAAAAGACTGCAAGTAAGGCTATCCGTCGCCCTTGGCAAGCCCCTGCACAAGCTTCTTGACGTCATGCTCGTCGCAGGGGTTACTTGCGCCTTGTTTCACCCGAGATAGCCTGTCCGCTATTTTGGACCGCTCTTCGGCTTGTTCGGGCTTTTCTTTTGCTTTTCTGCGCTTGAGCAGAGGAAACTTCATACTATAATTTTGGGAAAGAGAATTAAAACACCATGGTGCGCAAGGGCTTGGCTGAGTCGCTGGTTCGATAAGAAGATAGAAAGGGACGCGGGGATATCCCGCGACCTTGCTATTGCTTACTGCACATACATGGCGCAGACAAGAGACTTAGAGAAGGGGAACTGCAAAGCGCAGAACCTGTCGGGGTGTCTCCCACCCGACTGGCAGTCCTCGTCGGTCTCGCACCATCTGCTTAAGTAGATTATCCGCGGTGCGAGCTTTTGGACGACTGCATCGTTGAAGATAGTCGAGAAGCGAGCTACAGAGAAGCCGGTCTCGTTGCCCTCGCCTGTCTCGTTTGCCTGGTCATCGAGAGCGCGCTCTATCTTAGCCTTTGTGCAGGCAGCAAGGAGGCCTTGGGGGGAAGAAAGGTCGCTGTACTCGATTCCACAGTCGTCGGAGTAAGACGCCCACCAGCCCCTGGATGCCATTGGAATCTTCTTGCGCATCGGGCCGGTTTGTTCAACTTCCTGGCATCTTCGGTAGGTGAAGCCACCGCCTTTTTTCTCTTCGGCGGTGCTTTTAGGTTTTCCGCCGCCTCCGCTTTCCCAGAAGCTGAAGGTGACGTCCCAGAGGCCGTGGTTATCGGTCTGTAGGCATAAGTCCACGCCAGGCAGATTGTCCATATTACCCTCTAAGCAAGGTAAATTTTTATCAAGCTCGCTCTGCCAACCTGTGGCATCATCACATGGACCGCAAGCCCAGCTTATCGAATCAAAGCCTTCATTATATATAGATTTAGTAGTCTTACGCGTCAGGACACAGCCCCGCTATCATCAAAGCAGTCCAAGACTGAGCCGTCAGAACCGCTCGGATTCGTATGCGTCTTGCAAACCGTCCTGGCATCCGCCAGGGTCATCATACCCAAGATTAAAACACCCACAAATACTAGAGAAATCAGTTTCATTTTTCCTCTGTTTTTTTGTTAAAGGTTTAAAAATAGAATTCAGTTAGGCATGATGCCTAAGCACCCGCTTGTCTTGTAAACCCCCGTAAAAGAAAAAAGACTAGCTATCGGGATATGGCTTGCTTCCGCATTTAGAGCAGAAGGATGCGCCTGAAGAGAGCGAGGAGCCGCAGACAGGGCAGAATGCCTGACCAGACGAGGGTTTAGTGGACGCCATTTTATCTCCTCTGTATTTCACAAGAGCTAATGCGATTATCACTGCGGCGACTGCAAGAATCACAAGCGCGGAGATCGTGGCGTCATGGCCGGCTTCGATATCCAAAGGATGCTGTAAGGCATCACTACCGCCCACGTCGACGCCCAGCATAATCTCGATATCGCCGTGGCCCATGTTTTCAGGGTAGAAACCCGGAAAAATCTCGTGGAGCGTGTCGTATTCCAGCTCGGCCATCCCCTCCTGCCCGTCGGCCGTGTAGATTATCGCAAGCGCCCGGTGCAGCTCGGGGAGGTCGTATGCGTAGGGGTCCGATTCCCTCGCATCCTCGGTTGCGGCTATGGCAAGATGTCTCAGTCGCTCGTCGCCGGTCTGCTGATAGCTGTAGGCATATGCGAGGGCGATTCCGGCATGCGCATGGGTCATTTCGGGATCTTTCTCTAGGGCCTTTTCGAAAGATGCTATAGCCGAGCTGTAATCCTCGTTAGTTAGGTGCGTGTATCCCTCCAGGTAGCTCTCCAATGCGCCCTCCGCGCATGCACCCCCCAGAAGGAGGGTAACCATGATTATTACACGCAGTTTCATGATGTCAGCTCCTTGAACCTCTCTTTTATCTCTTTGTTCCTGTCATACAGTTTCCCTATCTCCTTATCGATGTCCTGTATCGCCCGTATTTGCGCGCCGAGTATTTCCTCGTCGCTCATCTCTTGGGGGTTCTCGAAGTGCTTGCGAATTATGCTTTTGGCAGCAGTTGAGAGAAGATCCAGGGGGTTCGTGGTTATGGAAGCGTCGAAGAGCATGAACTTCGCCAGCCTCTTTGCCCAATTATGCCTGAAGAAGCGCTGCAATATCAGGCGCCCCTCGCTGAGCTTTGATATCTCCTCGAGGTTCTCACGGTACTCATTCTTTAGCTCTTCTATTAGCGGGCTCAGCGCAACGCATCCTCTAAAATCGGCTCTCGAAGGGCTTATGTCTTCGGGCATGTCGCTCAGGCATGATGTCCCGGGTGGGCAAATGCAGTCGGCGCAGCTCATGCAGTTTTCCATAAGCGGCTCGCATACTCCGTTTCCGCATATAGGAGAACAGTCCTCTGGACAATTGTAGCTGTCCTCCCAGCCGCTGCATTTGCCGTCGCCACAAAGGTCCGCGGGTTTGAGAGTAGTATTGATTGGTTGTATATAATCATCAGGAAGCCAGGAGTCGCAGCCGGAAAGCAAGGCGTGGGATTCTTCACAGCACTCGGTCGCTATCAGGCCGTAAACGCAAGGGCCCTTAAAGCCCCAATAGCTGGTGGAGCCATCGAGGCCGTCGCTTTCTACTGTACGGCGGCTCAGGTCCGAAACCTCTTTGCTTATGTCTGAGCAGGGCTTGGTGCATTCAAAGTAGTCGCCGGCGCTGAAATTACAGGCGTCTCTGCACTCTTTGGCCCGTTTTTCCAGCCGGGCTATCTCGACCATATCGCCAATTATATCTATCACACCTTGGTCATTATAGCAGTCCGCATATTTCTCGCATATGTCCTTGCCATACCCAAAGGGACCGATAAAGAAGTCGAAGCTGGCATAGTACTCACAGGTCGGCTCATCGAATAGAAGCTCCTCGCAGTATTGATTAACACGGGACAAGGAAGCTGACGCACCCATGACCAGGATTATGCAAAAGGGGGCCAGTAAAAGGGCAGATGAGATTGCGTTCTTTTTCATCTTTCAATGCGCTTTATTCTTAATGATAACAGTGTAAAAAGCTTTTGCTTGCGTGAAAAAGGGCTTTCTGAAGGCTGGATTGTATGCAGATAAAGAGAGCATGTGCGCAGTTCGCTGAAGGGCGTACTAGGTCGTACGACCTGCTACACCTTTTGGTAGCGAAGACCCGAGACTGAAAACCCTGCGAAGCAGAGAGCCCCGAAAACCTTGGAATCCCTTTGTCGGGGGAAGTGGCCGAGAAACTTCATTTTTATCTCTGCTTACACTAAATATGTTAAGATGAGTGAGTTTAAGGTTCATGTCCCAAAATCGCTTGAAGGCGAGAAGAAATCGATAGAGATAAAGGTAGGTGAGATGATTTCCCTTGAGGAAAAAAAGAAACTTTTGTCTGACTTTATCGACAAGGCCATGGAGGGGGCCAAACAGCTCAGCGATGAAGAGCTTGTCGAGATGGGCCGTGAACTAAAGAGGTCTAATGCAGTAGCACAATGAAGCTGGTAATCGACACTAATGAGATATTCTCATTCTTCAATTCGAGATCAAAGGCTAGAGATATTGTTCTAAGGTCAGATGTGGAGTTATTTGCCCCGGAGTTTGCAATCACCGAGATAGAGAGGCATAAGGGGGATATTCGGGAAAGGTTCGCTCTCTCGGAGATGCAATACTCTTTAATCAAGAACCTTTTGGATACTGTGATAACATTCTGCGGAAAAGATAAATACTCTGAGTATATAGATATTGCTGAGGGTGTTTCTCCAGACCCAGAGGACAGCGATTTCTTCGCACTTGCAATGAGCAGGAACTGTCCTATCTGGTCAGAGGACAGACTGCTCAAGGAACAAGATAGGGTGAAGGTTTACACTACGACCGAGCTTATGGGGATTATTGAGTGGATAAGTTAAGTTCAGGGAAGTGGCTCAACTGAACCCAAACTTCCTGTCGTATTCCTTATGAGTCATCCACTCCAGTATCACGGAGACTATCAGGAGCTTTTCACCCACTACCGTGTAAATCAGCCCCCAGGAATCATTCAGGTCATATACCTTGAGGTTCTCGACCCCGTATTTCTTGATATATTCTTTTGGTATGAGCTTCAGGCGCACCCTTTCGCCCATGAAAGGATCTTTCTCTAGCTTATCTATAGCTCTGACTATCATGTCGTAGACCTCCCTTTCTTCACCCCTTCCTTTAGCAAGTACATCGAATGCCGCCTTAAGTTCCTTGCTGGCGAAATGGACTTCTATTCGTTTCATCTTGCTTTCACTGAACTTTCCAGTAGCTTGGGATTATGGGTCCAGAGTATGGTTCCATCCTTGTCAAACGCTATTTTTCCGGAGTCCTCCAGATAGTCCAGTATTAAGTTGAATGTTTGGTACATCATCTTTTTTGGCAACTGCATCCAAAGCTGCCGCTTGCTTGGGTATTCCCCGCTGTTCTTCAGCGTCTCCTCGACCATCATCACAGTGTCAAGTCTTGGATAGTGTAGTACCTGAGATTCCATTGTTAATAAACTTATATATTATATAAGTTTGTTATATATAAATGTGTAGGGTAAACCCGAATTCTTAGTCCTGGCGAGACTGAAAACCCACTACCCAAAACAGAGAATCCGTACTGAGAGTACAGAGCCCCCGGCTGGACACGAGGTTCGCGAGACGCGAACCTGTGCACATGTTCACCTGCGGTGAACATCGTGTGGCAGGGAGTTAAATTGCTTAACATAAGCTCTCTGGCATAAGCCGGGGGCTGAGATGCGCATAGAACAAGGAAAGCCCCCGGCGGGATCCGAACCCGCGACCTCGTCCTTATTGACCCCGGCTTTTACCGAAGCACCCCGTTCTTTTGGGGTGGAGCACTTTTCTTTTGAAGAAAAGGGCCCTACCAAGGACGCGCTCTACCAGGCTGAGCTACGGAGGCCTAAGTTATCATTGAGGACTCACGGCCTCAACAGGGGCGAGCGAATCTTAGAATACTAGCTCGCCTACCTAGGTTTGCTCGCGAACGAGCGCTTATTTTGCCCCGCTTAGTTAAAAAACCTTCCAGGGAGTTCCCAAAAGGAATTATGCGCATATGCGCATTTATATAGGGCAAGCTTCTAGATTATCATGAACGGTTTTGGAAGAGGTTTAGGAGCTGGAAGGGGCAGGGGAAGGCCGAGAATGATGAGAAGGATAGGCCTCGAGCTGGCTGCAGACTATTTCAAGCCAGCGGGAATACCCCTTAGGGACCTTGAGATAGCATCGCTGACTTTGGAGGAGATGGAAGCTGTGAGGCTTGTCGACCTTGAAGGCCTCGAGCAAGAAGAAGCTGCAAAGAGCATGGGCATCTCCCGGAAGACCCTCTGGAGAGAGCTCCAGTCGGCGAGGAAGAAGATTGCAGAGGCGCTTGTGGAGGGGAAAGCTATTGGTATAGGAAAGGCTTGCGATAAAACAAAGGGTGAAGAGGATGAAGCTGGGAATAATATTGGGAACTAATAATGCAGAAGCCACATGGAACGCTTTTAGGCTGGGAAACACGGCGCTCAAGGCAGGGAACGGGGTATCGGTCTTCCTTATGAACAGCGGTGTTGAAGTTATGGGGATGGAGGGAAAGGGCTTTGACATACGCGGCCAAAGAGACGCTTTTGTCTCCGGAGGGGGCAATCTGATAGCGTGCGGGACGTGCATGATTTCACGAGACATGAACGGCTCGCGGGTTTGCCCTGCATCGAATATGGTCGAGTTGCTCAAGCTAATCGAGGAATCTGACAAGGTTGTGTCGTTTGGATAGTAGTTTAGTCAAAATAAAAAGGAGAATAAAATGCCAAGAGGCGACGGAAAAGGCCCGGATGGTAAAGGGCCACGGACAGGAAGGGGCATGGGCAGCTGCCCGCCCCAAAGCGGAAGCGGTTCAGCATCTGGAAGGGGCGCTGGGCGGGGAAGACGAAAATAGGAGAGAAAATGCCACTAGGAGACGGGACAGGCCCCGATGGTAGGGGCGGATGGTGCACCCCGCTTTGGCAGAGCGGGCAGATAGAGCGGCCATATGGCGGAGCATATATACGGGGCTTTGGCAGGGGCTTTGGAAGAGGTTTTGGCAGAGGCCGGGGCTTTGGCAGATTTGCAGCCATGCAATGGGCTGAAAATCCTACAAACGAGAAGGAATATGTGAAAGACGAGGTTGAGATGCTGAAACAGCAACTCGAAGGCGCAAAAAAAAGGCTGGAAGAGTTGGAGGAGAAAAAGTGAAAATAGCTGTGGCGACAATGAAGGGTGGCCTGGAGGATAATGTGTCCCCGGTAATGGGGCGATGCTCCACTTTCACCATAGTCGAGGTGGAAGATGGTAAGATAAATAAGGCAGAGGTCATAGACAACACCTTTGGAAACTCCGCAGGGGGTGCCGGGATACAGTCTGCGCAGCTGCTGGTAGAGCAGGGCGTGGAAGCGGTGATAGCAGGAAACTTCGGCCCGAACGCATTTGGGGTATTGGAGCAGGCGAAGATAAAACTTGTTCAGGCGCAGGGGAATGTCGAAGATGCAATTATGAGATATGTCAGGGGGGAACTAAAACCCCTTGACAGCGGCTCTGCTGCGCTCAGGGGCCTAGGAGGTTCCGGGGCAAGGGGAATGGGTCGCGGAGGTGGAAGGGGAGGAATTTAAATGAAACTGGCAGTGCCTTCATCGGACGGGTCGGGCATGGCTTCGAAAGTGTTCCCCCACTTCGGCAGATGCCCCTTTTATACGGTTGTTGACTCCGAATCCGGGGTAGTGAGCATATTGCAGAACACAAGCCTGCATTTTGGCGGCTCAAAAGAACCACCCCAGCTGCTGCATGACGCGGGCATAGAGACCCTCATATGCTATGATTTGGGTAGGAGGGCAGTCTCTATGTTTCAGGAGCTTGGTATAGAAGTGCACATCGGCGCCGAGGGAACGGTAGAGGAGGCGATAGATGCCTTTAAAAGGGGCTATTTAGGGAAACCCAAAGCGGATTATAATTGCGAGGGGCATAAAGAAAATGTATGAGGCGTTCAATTCGGCAGCGCTTGTAACGGGCATCATCTTCCTATTCAGCCTTGCTTTCTGGCTCAGCTCAAAGGATGACAAATGCTGGTACCGCAGGTATCTATTACCCCTAATGGTGGGCTCGCTTGCTTTGGTACTAAATGAATGGTGGGCCAAGCTGGCTGCATTGATTTCCGCGGCGCTGATATACGACGGCTACCAAGGCTACGGCAAGGAGAAAAGGGAAAAGGCAAAGAAGGAATCTGGCGGGGGCACGTGAGAACATGCAACAGATAGCCATAACAGGGGGCAAAGGCGGGACAGGAAAATCCTCGTTCGCGATACTGCTAGCCTTGAAGCTTTCACGGGAGGGAAAAAGGGTGGTATTGTGCGATGCCGATGTGGAGTGCCCCAATGACTATTTAATACTTGGCACAAAACAGAATAGCCCGGAGGCAATATACCAGGACTATCCGGAGATTGATGCCGATAAGTGCACGCGCTGCGGAAAATGCGTTGAGAGCTGCAGGTTCAATGCAATGTTCAGAGTGGGGGATGAACCGCAAGTAGTCAAAAACCTGTGCTGCGGCTGCGGCTTATGTTGGGCGATATGCCCAGCGGGCGCTATCAGCGTAAAAAGAGAGCCATGCGGCGCCTCTTTCGTAGATGCAGTCTCAGAAAGGCTCTGGCTTGTGACTGGGCGGTCGCTGCCGGGAATAGAAGAGACTGGGCCCATAGTGAGGGATACGAAGGCGCGGGCTCTCGAGCTGGCTGAAAAAGTGGGCGCCGACTTCCTTCTGGTGGACACTGCGGCAGGGACGCACTGCAGTGTGATTAACGCGCTTATAGGCTCTGAGCTCGCCTATTTGGTCGCGGAACCAACTCCCTTGGGGGTGCACGACTC
>CAYMNU010000015.1:0-24488 GCA_964391885.1 uncultured archaeon
CGCAGTTTTTTGCTTACCATGAGCTGCGCAGCCTCCAAAAGGCTTATATCAGGGCTTGAAGTAGTGACGCCCTTAGTCATTATATCCGCAACCGCGACCCCACCAAGGCTTTCAGGCATCCTTTTTATAAGGTCAACCTCTGACAATACTGCAATAACCTTCCCGTTCTTGTCTACTACGGGACACCCACCCCTCCTATTCTCAAGAAGGCACTTGGCAGCATCCCTGATACCTGTGTTTTCCTTGATGGATGTGGGTTGCTCTGACATTATTTTAGATATGTGCATGTTCACGGCAGCAAAAAGATTGTTGTCAAAATCTTTCTTGACAATATCATATTTTTCGCCCCCTCCGAAGAAATCGACAAGATCGGTTGCGCTGATGATTCCGAGCAGCTTCGTTGATCCTGCATCCACGACCGGAAGGCGGCGTATGCCGTGATCTACCATAATACCGCTAACTTGCTTTACGGTGCTTGTAGGATACGCTACGATCGGATGTCTAGAAGATATGGGTAATATATGCCCCCCACTAAGCGACTCGCAGATTTCATCGGCTTGATTTGATTGGGGGCTAACCATTCCTATAACCTATCCTCTATATCCTCATAACATTCTTCACAGACCAGGGCGCCATTGACGTTCCTCAGGCCCTCGCTGTAGTTGCCGCATTCCTCACAATCCCCGGACATGCCTATTTCCTCTTCCAGCAGCGGCCCTGCTTCAATTTTTGCCTTTTCGAATATTAGGTCGTAAACTGAAGGAGATATTTTGACAATGTCAGTTTGTGTTATGACGCCTACAAGCTTTCCCTTTCTCAGGACTGGTATTCTCTTGACCTTGTTCTTTACCATGAGCCCGGCAGCCTTGCTGATGTCATCATCGGGACCGATGAACAAAAGCCTTTTGCCCATTACTTGCTGTACGCTCGTCTTTGCAGGGTCCTTGCCTTCTGCGATCATAGGTACAAGATCTCCCTGAGTCACCATGCCTGCAATCTTGCCCTTTTTTATGACTGTTATACCACTTAGGTCGTGCTTTGCCATTACCTCACAGGCTCTCTTAACGCTATCATTGGGGCTTATTGTCACTATGCCCTTTGCCATCACATCCCCGACTTTTATACCTGTGTCCATATTCTTGTTTTAATTAGTCGTAGTGGAAATAAAAAGAGAATTGAAAATGCATAAAATGGTAATCGTCGTGAGGGGCGACTTAAAATTGTCAAAGGGCAAGGCCTGTGCACAAACGGGGCACGCCGTGCTCGAATGCTGGCTGCGCAGTGATGATGAAAAAACCAAGAAAGCATGGCACGATGAAGGCGGGAAAAAGGTAGTGCTCAAAGCCGGAAGTGAGGCTGTGCTGTATGAACTCAACGAGTCGGCGAAGAGGGCTGGCTTAGTCACTGCGATGATAAAAGACGCCGGCCATACAGAGATTGCTCCTGGGACCCTGACATGCCTAGGGATTGGTCCGGATAAAGAAGACAAGATAGACAAGGTCTCGGGCGGCCTGCAACCCCTCTAAAACCACTCAAAAACCCTACGCCTTGCTTTCTGAGTACCAAACCCTTAGATCAGGATTGCCGCCCCTGTTGATAAATAAGAAGATCCCGGCGACTGCCATAAAAACAGTAACAAGCGCACTGGTCAGGAAATTCACATTCATGCCCAGGCCCATATTCAATAGCTGAAGCGCGAAAGGCACGAAAAGGCCAAGCCCGAATGACAGCGCAAGGCGCTCTCCCATAGGCATTGCGTCTCTTTTTGGGAAGAGCGCTAGACTAAGAATGAATCCCGGGATGCCTATTATCACAAGCATCTGAAGTATCAATAGGCTTATCGTCAAGCCGTCAAGGGGTACCCACCCAAACTCCTCGCCAACCATGGGTTATTTTGAAATTGCTTATATTAAAACACTGACACTAAAACTTAGAAAAGCAGGCCGCCACCCATGAACTTCATGGCCTGCATGAGTATGGCTGGATTCTTCATGACATGCTGCATAAGCGGCCCTACAAAATCCATGTCCCCGTGCTCCTCGATAACTGCCTTTATCTCCGGCTTATTAAGAAATACCATCATGTTCTCATATTGCTCGTCACCCAGCTTGCTCATGACCTTGCGTATCATTAGGTGGTTGCCCAGCTCCTTGTAGAGGCTGGCTAAGCCGTCCTCATAGGGAGTCTCGCTTGCAATTGCTTCGGCAAGAGCCTTTGCCGCCAGCCCGCCTGTCACGACGCCCCCTCCTGTTGTCGCCTTAACCTGCCCTGCAGCGTCCCCAACCAAAAAAGCGTTTTTGAAGGCGGGGCCGATGTTCGGGTTAAACAGGGGTATTAAGCCTCCTGATTTGTGGACTATTTTGTTGCCTTCTTTGAATCTCCCCTCCTTTTTTAGTCTTGCAAGGAATCCCGACATTTTCTCACTGGCACTCCCTTCCATCAGCCCAAGCCCGACCCTTGCGGTACTTTCATTCACCGGTATTACCCACGCGAAAAATCCCGGGGCAAGTGAGCCAAAATAGAGTTCGACAAAACTCGGGTCGAGATTCATTCCTTCTATCTCATACTGGCTTGTAGAAATGAAATCGCCCGGGCCAACTAAGTTAAGGGATTTGTGAAGCCTTTGGTCAGGTCCCGTGGCTATTACAAGATTTTCTGCTTCTATTTCGCCCTGGTCTGTATCAAGGACGTATCCGGAGCCTCTCTGCTTCGCCCCCCTTACATCCCTTCCAAGCATCAGCTCGCCGTTATACCGATCAGCAAGAAAGCGGTCGAAGACGCCTCTGCCTATCACATAAGCCTTATTTTCCTTGCCCCTAATCTCAACGCTCGCACCGCTCGGGGCGATGAGCTTCGCGCCCATAACTTCATTTAAGACATAATCTCCTTTCCCTATGCCCAGTCTTTTCAAGCCGTCTATGTTTACGAGGCCTGCACATTCAACAGGCTCCCCGATAGCCTTATGCCTTTCCAAGACCACGGTCTTCTTGCCGAGCCTCTCAAGCTCGGTTCCGCATATTAAACCGGCAGGCCCGGCCCCTGCGATTGCCACATCGTAAGTCATCTGTAGTTGTCTATCCAGTCATATGGGTCATTGGATGTTGGTGTGCTGTAAACTGCGCGCCAGCTGTAGTCTGCGTTCTTCTTCTCTTTGCCCCTAAAGTAAAATCCCATCACGAGCCCGGCTATTAAACCTCCTAAATGTGCGTTCTCGGCAATGCCGGTACCTCCTCCGGCACCGAACCAGAAGACTGCCAAAAGAGTCAGGAATATGCCAAGCATCCAAAGCTCCATAGGTATGAAGAAATACAAAAGTATTTTTGTCCTAGGCCTCAGGGCCATCATAGCCCCCAGGACTCCGAAGATAGCGCCGCTGGCACCAAGCGCGGCTGTAGAGCTGTTTAAGATGAACACAGTAGTCAAGACATAGAATACAGATGCGAACAAGCCAGAACACAGGAAGACTTTTAGCAGGTTCTTCCTGCCGATTATCCTTTCCAAGGCCAGACCGAACATATAGAGAACAAAGCCGTTGAAAAAAAGATGTATGGGATTAAACGAATGCAGGAATACGCTCGTCAGTACTCCCCAGATCATCTGGCCCTGTATCACCGCAGCGGGATAGAGCACCAAAAGCTCGGTAAATGGAAACCCGGCGGCTGCGCTGATTATCTGAATGATGAAAACTGCAATCAATATCCCAAGCAGCCAGTATGTGGCAGGCAGGTATTTCAGGTTCATGACAATTCCTCGATTATCTTTTTGACGATTTGAGCGTCCGCCTTTCCCCTGAGTTCGGCCATGGTGATGCCCATGAGCCGCCCGGAGGGCAACCCTTTGTTAGATGCTATGAGCTCTTTAACCTTTTGTTTAACCTCCGATTCACTTAACATTATAAGCCCCATGCTTCTAGCAGCCTCTTCTGCGGATTTGCCCTTCTTCATCCCTTCAACTATCTCATCTATCGACTCTTTGGCCACTGTTCCTTTCGACACCAGTTCCAATACTGGCATGACGTCCAATCCCTCGGGTGCGGCCAAGAGTGTGGATGCTATGACCGAAGGCTTAATATTTAAGCGTGCCACAACCTCTTTGAAGGTTTTAAGCACCCTGGAATGGACTAACTGCCCTGCCAGCTCCTTTGACAATCCCAGAGCGACAAGCTCATCCATTTGCTCCTCAGGAGTCTTTGAAAGCTCTATCTTAAGCATGTCCTTGGAAATCCTCACAAGCGGCTCATCAGTTTCAGGATACATCCTCGCGCTTCCCGGCAGGGGCCGCATGAATCTTGTTATGGTTCCATCAGCCCTTCTGACTTCCTTCGGGACCCCCTTAATCACATCATTGCATCTTTTAGCGATGGACTCCAGTGCCCTCTCCGCAAGTCCCTTATCCGCAGCCACAAGTACAAAGGCATCATCCTTCCCTGCGCCCAAGAGCTTTCTAACAGAAGCGACCTCGCCTTCGCTTATGCCATAGGCCGGCAGCTCGTCGCTGTGGAAGACGCCTTTCAAACCTGAAACCTCCTTGGCGATGCCTGCAAGCTCTGTCCCGAAGCGGTAGCCCGGCATGAGCTCCTTTCCTATCAGGCCGGCGAACCCCGGCACAAGGATTCCGAAGACCTGCTTGCCCTTTATTATCTTGGATTCGCTCTTCGAGAATGCGCTGCTGACCTCTTTGACATTGGCATCAAAACCTGCAAAACCCCGTTCCTTCAGCTCTTCCATGATTGCAATAAGGCTCTGCTGCCTGAGCACCTCATTTTCCACTAAGCCGGGTATGTCGTTCAGTGCCTGCACGCCCTTAATCTCTATGCGCCGCCCCCCCTTTATGGAAACATTGACATCCTGCCTTATAGTACCTAATCCTCGCTTCACCTTCCCGGTTGCGCGCAGTAGCATGCCTATTTTTTCTGCAGCATCTTTGGCTTCCCGAGGGCTTGTTATGTCGGGTTCCGTCCCTATCTCTATGAGAGGTATTCCCAGGCGATCAAGGCGGTAGGTGGTTCTATCACCCTTTCTCTCTATTATGCGCGCAGCATCTTCCTCCAGGCATATCGTGGGTATTCTTATTTTCTTCCCGCCCAGCTCGAGTAAAGCTCCCGTCGCGACCAGCATGGTTCTCTGGAATCCAGATGTGTTCGAGCCGTCGATGACTGTTTTTCTCATCACCTGTATTTCATCGACAGGTTTCCCTTTCAGTAGCAGGCTTGCCTCGAGGACTATTGAAAGCGCTTCTTGGTTTAGGCTATGGGGTGGCTCTTCATCTAATTCAACCAAACAGTTGCTGTCGTTGTAGTATTCATAAACGAATTCCTTGTCTTTAAGGAGTTCATGCAGCGCCGCAGGATCAATCCCGCCCATCTCGCCGGCGACCGGGCGTATTTTCCTCGTTATCCTGCCATCCGGCTCATCGTCCCGGATAAGCGAAGGGCAGGGGCAGAAAAGCTTGTGGGTGTCGAGCTGCTGGTGTATCTCTATGCCGCACCTTAGCCCCAGCTTGGAATAATCTAACATAATCTATTTTGAACAGCTTTCAAAAAAAGCTGCTTAGCCGTAGACCAGGAGAAGGAGCCCCACCATAAGCGCGATTAGCCCGAGCGTTATGAAGAGTATGGGCAGGAATACGTTTACTATAAAATTGACAAATGCATCGAGATTTAAGCTCATTCCCCCCACTATCAGCATTGCGACCAACAGCATTATCAGGCCGAAAACAACCGCGGCCGCACCGAACATCTTTGCTTTTCCCATTTTGTGGCTATATTTTAGCTCAACGAATAAAAACTAATATGAAAAAACCAAGGTTCATAGTCCTTGAAGGCTCAGACGGCAGCGGAAAGTCCACACATTCCAGGCTCTTGGCGGATTATCTTAATTCCCGGGGCATAAGCGCCCTCGTGACCGCGGAGCCGACCAAAGGCCAGATAGGGCAGAAAATACGCATGGTACTTAAGGGTTCCGAGCACGCCTCTGCTGAAGAGCTTACCCAGCTATTCACTGAAGACAGGAAAGAGCATGTTGACATGCTCATAATACCTGCGCTTGACAGCGGCAAAACCGTAATCTGCGACCGATTCTACTACTCAACAATCGCCTACCAGTCGGTGCAAGGGGTGGACGAGGGCTGGATATCGGAGCTCAATTCATTTGTCCCTGAGCCCGATATTGTCATATTGCTTGAGATAGACCCGGAAGAGGCAGATACTCGCATATCGGGGCGCGAAAGGGAGGTCTTCGAATACATAGACTTCCAACGGAAGGTGCAGGCAAAGCTCCTTGAGATGGCTTCCGGAGCTTCTGAGAGGCTTAGCGTGCCCGGAAAGAAATGGGTGATTGTGAAAAACGAAGGCACGACCGAAGAAGTGCAGAATAAGATACGCGATGCCGTCGAACCATTAGATTAAGGCCCCCAACAAGAAGGCGAGAAGCCCTGCAAATATTGCTATCTTGGTAAGCTTCTGGTTCTTTCTTGGGCTCTTTGTTATTACTGATGCCATGAATAGCGCGTCGGCCCCCATCACCGCCACCAGATAGCTTTCACCGAGAAGGCCAACAGCCCAGGGCAAGGGGCTGAGAAGGATTGCAGCGACTATGTAAACGCGCCCCCAAAGCCATGCTTTTCCTTCCCCGTATCGGGTAGCGAAGGTCTTTATCCCTGCCTTTACATCACCTTTAATATCCTCAATATCCCCTATTATCTCTCTCCCTACATTGGCCAGGAAAGCCAAAAGCGCTAGGAATACTGTCGCTGCCGGGTTCCCTATCACAAGAGCCCCAAAGACGAAGGTCGAGGCTGTTAAATAAGAAACCGCAACATTCCCTGCAAAGACACTGGACTTTAGATTCCTTCCATAGAAGAAGAGCAATAGCGAGTTGAAGCCTGCCAATGCAAAGCATGCAAGGTTAACAAAGAAGGCCATGGCAATGCCCGAGGCGAAAAGCATGATTGATAAGGCAAATGCCCCGTGTGCCGAGATGCGCTTTGAGGGTATGGGCCTCTTCGGAGCGTTCTTCTTGTCGGCTTCCCTGTCATAGTAATCGTTGATTGCGTTTCCCGCCCCGGTTATCAGGAAGGCGGCCCCGAAAGCCATGGCAAGGCCGAATACCTGGGACTCAAGACCGACGACTGAAGGCCCAATGCCCCCTGCCACAACGAAGCCTATCGCCACAGCGATTCCCGCCATGACGCAGTTCTCCATGCGCATCAGTTGGGGTATGGCTTTCATCATGGGTCGAGCTGGCAGTACTGCATGAGGTCTGCGTCTGCCTGCGTGAGGGCGTAGATGAGGCCTGCGGCGCCCACGACGCGCCTGAGGCCCGCAAGCTCAGCGTCGTCGAGAAGCATGTAGAGGTTGTTGATGTTGACTGCAAAACTCTGCTGGCTTATCATAACATACGGGAAATTCGGGCAGGAATAAACACATGTGCAGTCTATCTTAAAGCCCAATTCAGAGATCATATCGTCGCATATGTCTGCAACCCTAAATGTAGGTAACCCATAATCAAAGGCACAGGACCTGATAAAGGGGTGCGTTTCCGAGCACACGCCTCCGCTGACTTGAGGGATGACGCAAACGATGTCCCAGGGCATCCCGTCCTCGCAGGCTGCCTTGAGGTCATCAAGATCTGCAATCGCATCTACAATTTCTTTGGCCGATGCGGCTGCACCAAGCAAAGTTGCCATCCCATCATAACCCAAACTACCTGCCATCTGGCTCACTGCACGTGCGGCGCCCCACCCGTCTCCACTATCCAGCGCCGTCTGGAGACCCGCAGCAGCACCAAAGAAATTCGCCATGTCCTGTTCACCAATCATCCCAAAGAAACCCGAGAGGGCAGTCAGCGGTTGCCCGTTATCCAGACCTTGTATAACTGCCGCAGCCCCGGAGTAGAATCGAGCAAGCTCCTCATAACCCTGCAGCATGGCTGCGGTGGCTGCCGCGCGCAAAACAGCCTCAGCATCTCCGCTCCTTACCGCTTCGACAATAGTCGCAGCAGTTATCAACTCACGTGGGATCCCCAGATCGGCACTCATACGATTGAGCACAGACAGCACGGCCTGCACGCTCCCGCTGTCAATGGCCTGGTAAAGCCCTGCAAGATTACATACTGTCCTCGCTTGGCTGACATCATATAAGTTGCCGAGACCGCATAGGGCCAATAATGCCTTATCATATTCCCCCGTGCTCATATAATTCTGGACCCCCATCATCTTGCAGACTGCCGCGGATGTCTTTGAAATGGATTGTGCCGCCTGTGCAAGACCATCCGAGTTGAAAGCTGAAGAGAGGCTGTTAAGATCATTAATTATGCCAACACTTCTTGTCGAACTGGTGCTTCCACTGCTCACACTCGCAACTATGCCTCCGGCACTTGTGGAAGCCCCACCGGTCTGGGTTGGATTAAGAATTTGCGCGAGTGTAGTGCTTGCACCTGTATTGGATGCACCAGGGGGGGTGCTCGTGACTTCAACCGTACTATTTCCATAACTTCCCCTCAGGGTTACTTCTCTAATTGTCTCTCCATGGACGTTGTACATATCATTTTTAGCAATGTTGTCGGATATATCTTGGAGATCGGATTCCCTTAATATTGGCGCTGCCCCGGTGTTATCTATATTCAATTCGAAGCTCTCGCCATCCTTTGAAATCAACAATAAAACATTTTGGCGTATAACTTCCTCTTCCTTCCCCCCTCTTTTACTGCAATCCACATCATTTGTCAGTTGGTCGGTTTGTAACCTCTGCGATGTGCTTATGAAACTGAAAGGTATGCCTCCAGTAAAATCACTTGAGATATAATTCGGGTTCGTCTCAATCACCTTGCCCCGTATGGAAGCCTCGCTGGGCTTGCCTTTGAACCAATTGCACAAATGAGTGGGGCTGCCATCATGCGTCACATAACCGCCTATGGTGTCGCTAGCAAATAAGTTATTCAAAGCCTGTCCAAGCAGGTTTGATACCGGAGCAGGGAGCGGAATCGTCAATGGCTGGTCCTCCACAATCCAGCTGACTGTGAATTCATCTGCATTGACCTCACTTAATTTCAATTCTATTGCCCCATCCGGCACATCAATGGGTGTTCTGGAAATCGTATTGTTAGTGGAATTGATAAACAGGGACATCCCATTCGGCCTGCAGGTCTGCCCGCTGCCCCCCTGGGTCTCCCTATAAGTGCCGACGGGACCTGTACACACGAATCCAATATCTTCAGGTTGGTGCGCACCGCCTCCAACATCCCTGGCCATGCTGAAGTCAGAAGACATTGCTATTATACCGTCATTGTTCCTGCTGCTCATATCCATCAAAGATATGGCACCGGCAGCGCTATGCCCCCAGCCCATTGTGGATGTAAGCACATCAGACCTGACACTTGGATCCTGCGGAAGCCTCCACCCGCTCCCGTATCTCATGATGCCATAGGTTCCGTCCAGTACCGCATTTACCGCCAGTATCTCCTCCACCGCCCTGTCGTGGATGGCGACGGCCCTGGTGCTCAGCTGATAGTTCCTCGCCTCGAGGTTGATTACAAGGCTGCTGTCCGCGTCGCTGTCGTCGCACTTTACCCTCTGGCCAACTGTCCAGCTGGAAAGCTCAAGGACGCCATCTTCCCTCTGCCTGATGCTGACGCTGGCCGAGGCTCCCGCAATCTCGACAGGTGTACATGAGATGCCCGGAACCTCGTCATATGCTGCTGCATACACCCTCCCTGCATCCCCCGAAACAATGCTCGAAGCGCTTTGCGACATGTGTGATTGTAATTCTTGCCCCAAGTTCTCTCTGAAGCTTCTAGCAGGGTCTATGATGTGCTCCGTGCTCCTCAGGAACTCTATCACATCTTCCTCCAACCTGTTTTGCAGAAGATTATTGTAGAAATCCGCATTCATACACTGGGCTATGAACGTGAGACGGGTACCACCTTCCTGAGATCTTGCAAGACTAACTAAAGTATCGTTCTCGGAGCCTATATGTATCCCCACGGCCACGGTTATGGCTATGAACATGCTGCCCAACAGGCCCAGCACGAGTATGCCGCTTAAGCCCTTTTTGTTCACGATAATCTTTTGCACAATCCCCTCCAATCGCATTTCCTGTCCTTCGCCAGCCTATACCAAACGAAGTAGTATAAGACTAATATGACAAATAAGAAAAGCCTGAACAACATACCGTGGTAGAAATCCCCTGCTTCCATCCCTGCGTCTTTAGTCAGGGCCATGGTGATTGCTATTCTTATCGGGTTCATCAGCAGTAGCAGCAGGGCGCCAGCAAGAGAACCAACAATCCTCCAGCCCAGGGCAATATCAAAAGAGGCTATAAGAAGCGAGACGAGCAGGGCTATCTCAACAGCCCCCGAGCAGACCTCCGAGACCGCAAAATCCACATTCTCGCCTATAACCTGCATAGTCAGGACGTTGCCGCTGACAGTTGTTTCAATGCCCCAGGACGACAGAAGACCCGAGACCGCGTTAGCATGCCACAGGCCCATCCCCTCCCAAAAAGGCCCTGCAAGGGGTATGATTAAATAAAGGAATACCGCAAAAGACAAGAGGAAGATGGCGACGAATTGCCCTGCGCCCAAAAGGCCTTTTCTACTCTTCACGTCTTTCTTTAAGCCTTTCCAGAACTTTTTTGCCGCTTTCATAATGCGTTCTTATTTTTAAGCCGCCTTAAATTAAATAAGCATCAAACCCGTCAAATGGAATCAGTCGACCTCCTGAAGGTGGGGGGAGCCCTCATCAAGCACAACGAAGGCAAGAAGGAGATGGTAATAAACTACCGTAACTGTGTTTACGGCACCAGCGTCGCCGATTTCCCCCAAACCATGGCTCTCGTGCTGGACAAGCTCGTCGAGCACCCGGATGTGGACACCATCCTGATGGAGGAATTCTATGAGCGTCTTTACGATGAAAAGCAGACCACTATTCTGAAAGAGGTGGCGCAGGTCATCTCCCGTTTGCAATCTGAGCATATCTGGAGCCCCAGCCACCTTGCCGAAAGCGACAATGACAGGCACATATCCGAGAGGAGCGATTATGTGACCAACCTTGTCCACAGCATTATGCGTACTGACCCCGTGGGTGCATTCTTTAACCTAAAGCAAGAGATAGAAAAAGAGCGTGCAAAATACCAGCAGGCGGATGCCTCTTACCAAAAAAGCGCCCAGATTTACATAAAGACCCTGATGGAGATATACCAATTGCTTGGCAATACCACCCTCATCAAACAGGCCAACGCGATAATATCAAAGCTTCACAAGCTGCCTACCGGACGAACAATCTACAAGAGCATCTTCGAGACGCAGATAAAACCCTCCTTCATTCGCACCCGCATACAGGGGGCAGCCCCCAAGGGAGTGGAACTGATAGACTCTTATATGGTGGGTGACTCTGAGGTCGAGATATACCGCCACCCGGAGAAGATAGAGTATCTCTATTATCTTTACCCCCCTGAATATTCACTGGGCCCGGACCAGTATTTTCTCTTGAACAAAACAAAGGAGATTGTCTCGCAGCAGAAGATTGAAGGCGTCGAGTTCGACGACCCCTCAGAGACGAGGCGATACTTTGAAAGGATATACGAAGGAACCCTGGCTGACCTCGCAGAGAGCAACGGCATAAAGCTTGATTACACTGAGATACAGAAGCTAGCCAAGATAGTCGCTAGATACACTGTGGGTTTTGGTCTCCTTGAAACCGTCCTTTCCGACGACAGGATAACCGATGTTTATATAGACGCGCCGATAGGCCGTTTCCCTTTATATTTGGTCCACAGCGACTACGCACAATGCGCCACCAATCTGATATACACAATAGACGAAGCCCGCAGTGTAATCTCTAAATTCAGGGCGATATCCGGAAGGCCTTTCGACGAGTCGCACCCTGTTTTGGACATGGATTTGGACGTCCTCTCATCAAGAATATGCGTCATCGGCAAGCCTCTAAGCCCAACGGGCCTTTCCCTTACCTTCAGGCGCCACAAGGAAACCCCCTGGACTCTCCCTCAGTTCATAGACGTCCATATGATAAACCCGCTCGGTGCGGGTCTGCTCTCATTCTTCATCTTTGCGCAGGCATCCACACTAGTCACTGGCTCAAGGGGCTCTGGAAAATCCTCTTTCATGAACGCCCTGATGCTTGAGATACCCCAGAACCTGAGGATACTTACCCAGGAGGATACCCTGGAGTTGCCCGTTCCATACATGAAAAATCTCGGCTTCAACATACAGCCCCTCAAGACGCGTTCAGCCATCCAAACCTCACAGACTGACAGTGAGATAGCCCCAGAGGAATCCCTGAGGACTGCCCTCCGTTTAGGGGACTCGGTATTGATATTGGGCGAAGTGAGGTCAAAGGAAGCCAAGGTCCTTTATGAAGCTATGAGAGTAGGCGCCGTGGGTAACGTAGTCATGGGTACGATCCACGGTGAAAATGCCTATTCAGTATGGGATAGGGTAGTAAACGATTTGGAAGTGCCTACGACATCTTTCAAGGCGACTGATTTAGTAGTCACATGCTCGCCAATCCGCAAGAAAGGAACACTCCAGAAATTCAGGAGGCTCATCGAAGTCACGGAAGTGGGCAAGCACTGGAGGGACGACCCGGAAGCAGAGGGCGGCTTCACCAATATATTCAAGCACGTCTCCGAAAAAGATGACTGGGAGTTGAATCCGCTCTACAAGGACCCTAAGCTTATCATGGGTGCAGGGGGCAGCGAGTTCTTCAAAAAGGTTTCTGCACGCATGGGCCTGAGCTTCGAGGAGATATGGGGGGAGATAGACATCAGGACAAAGACCAAGGCCTATCTAGTGGATATGAAAAGAAAATATGACATCCCCGCCCTACTCGAAAGCCAGTATACTGTACCCATAAACAATCAGGCTATGCTCATAAGCGACCGAATGAAGGAGTCAAAAGGCGGCTTTGACTATGACGAAGTTTACAAGCAATGGAAGACCTGGGTGGATGAAAGATACATAAAGCCCCTGGTCGAAAGAAAGAAAAAACTCGAGGAGATGAAAGCGCAGAAACAGGCGCAGATGCAGGCAAGGCGCAGGGCGATAGTGGCATCAAGGAAGGAATAGCCCCCCCAACCCTCAAAATCTCTCACTTTTTAAATTTCCACACACCGAAACGTTTTTGACCTTTTACTCACTAATTCAGGGGTTAAAATGGACAAAGTACTCCTTGTCGGTAACGGCGCCCGCGAGCATGCAATCGCCGAGGCCATATGCCGAAGCCCCGGCAAACCGCAACTTTATGCATATATGTCGAAAAAGAACCCCGGGATAGCCCGTCTTTCAAAAGAATACGCAATCGGCGATATTCTGGATGCAAAAGAGATAGCAGCATGGGCGAAAGAAAAAAAAATATCCCTTGCCATTGTCGGCCCCGAAGCTCCGCTTGACGCGGGGGTGGTCGACGCCTTGGAAAAAGAGGGCATTGACTGTGCAAGCCCCTGCCGGGAAGCTGCAAGGCTTGAAACCGACAAGGCCTTTTCCAGAGACCTTCTAAAGCGCCACAACGTCCCCGGAGCCCCCATTTTCAAGATACTCGTAAGCGAAGAAGAGATAGACGAGTTTGTGGATTCGGTGTCAATGGATCTTGTGGTCAAGCCTGCCGGCCTCACCGGTGGAAAGGGCGTCAAGATCGAGGGCGAACACCTGAAGAACAAGGAAGAGGTCAAAGATTACGCAAAAGAGATCCTGCAGGAGGGCATAGGCGACATAGATATGGTCGTCATAGAAGAAAAGCTGGTTGGAGAAGAGTTCACTCTCCAGGCCTTTGTTTCGCCGGATGAGATACTCGGCATGCCCATGGTGCAGGACCACAAGCGGGCGTATGATGGCGACCGGGGCCCGAACACAGGCGGCATGGGTTCCTATACAGGCGATGGTTACATACTGCCTTTCCTAAAAAAAGAGGATTATGATTTCGGCCTGAACGTCATACGAGAGTCCGTAAAAGCGCTTAAAAAAGAGACAGGGAAAATCTACAAGGGCCCCATATACTGCCAGATGATAGTCACACAAAACGGCCCAAAGCTGATTGAGTTCAATGCGCGTTTTGGAGACCCGGAAGCAATGAATGTATTATCCCTATTTGAGGGTGATTTTGTCGAGGTGATGAAGGCAATGGTACATGGCGGCCTTGAGAAGGCATCCTGCAGCTTTGCAGCAAAAGCATCCGTATGCAAATATTTAGTGCCTTCCGGATATCCCGACAATCCCGAATCGGGGGCTGAGATTCGCATAGACGAAGAAGCAGTTTCGAAGGCGGGAGCGCACGTGCACTATGCCGCAGTCTCAGAGGAGAACGGCAAGATATACACCTCAAGTTCCAGGGCAGTCTCGCTTACCGGTCTTGGAAAGACAATAGAGGCTGCAGAAAAGATTGCCGAGAAGGCCACACGCTTTGTAAAAGGCCCGCTTGAACACAGGAAAGACATAGGCACCGAAGAGTTAATACAGAAGCGCTTCAGCCACATGAGGCAGATAAGGGGGCAATAACCTTTTTAAGTCTCTGCCGTTAATCTAGGCGATAATAAGATTAAATAGATTAAATGGCTGATAACGATCCCAAAGCGCCAAATGACGGTTTTGCAGCTTATGAAACCCCCTTACATAGGGTAGAGGCAATGCCGGACAAATTAGTTCTTTCCAGGAAGTTCCCCCCTGCTAAAAGATTTATTGTATACCAAGACATAGCTTCTGTGGAGCACACCCGCCTCATAGATTATCGGCTTCTCATAAATCTGGCAATACCCCTATTCTTGATATATTTGATTAATTATGTTGATGTAGCGAGAGACATTATTGCCCGCCTTGTACTGGAAATAGGACACGCGGCCGGACATTTTACGAGTACAGTAGTCGACCAGCAAGTCTTATGGGAAACACAAAATGCAATAAGCCTACTGACTGCCGTACTCATTCTGGCTGTCGGATACTACACCATACGCTTTGCCATGTCTTTGGGTATGAGGCTTGTTGTTTACCAGGTTGGCAAAAGCCCAATCGCAATACCACTGAGGCTGACTGGGGATTCGATGAAGGTCTTGTCTGAGATAAACACCCGCAGCAAAGAGGCCAAAGGCATCTCAAAAGAAGAAGCCCAGAAAATAATAGGCGACCAGATCCGAGAATTGTTGGACTCGCGTGTTAAGATGCAGGAACAGATGTTGAACTCTCTGAAGATTGCAGCCCTTGCTGCAAACACACCCCAGGCCAAGTCCAAGCTCAAGCAGATGATGGATGAGAGCATCGCCAAGCTCGAAGCTGAAGACGAAGCCATAGACCGGGAGTTAAGGAAAACGGGTCTAAAGAAAGAAGACGTATTCAAGAAATATCGCATAAAAGCGCCGAAAGAGGAGTTCATAGATTCAGTCCTCAAAGACGGCGACTTGAGCTCACTGCTTTCTGACAAGTAAACCTATTTCCAGCCCGGCATCCATCCAGCCTTCGGAATACTCCAGCGCGGTGAGGGCATTCAAATATTCGCCCTTTTTGTAGAAATGCTGCGCATCCGAGTAGTAGCGCATAGAAGTATCTAACATCTTCAAGGCCTTGTCGTCACAGCCGCAGGCCAGGCTGGGGTTTACCCTCAGGCCGGCATAGAGCGGCTTTGCACGATCCAAATACCTATCTACCTTGGCTTTTAAATCTTCCATAGATGTTTTTTATCACATTGCTACAAAAATACCCGCAAAATGATCCAAATACTTGCCGGCTCGAAGTCGGACCTGGTCATAGTCCAAAAGGCGGAAAAGGTTCTTAGCGAGGCGAAAGTAGAATTCCAGACTGAATACTGCTCTGCGCACCGCGAGCCGGACAGGCTTGACGCGATAATCAAGGAAAGCAAGGCAGATGTATTCATATGCATCGCGGGCCTATCGGCAGCGCTTCCCGGTGTGGTGGCATCAAAGACAAAAAAGCCGGTTATCGGGGTCCCGGTTAACTCAAATCTCGGAGGCCTTGACGCCCTCTTATCTATAGCGCAGATGCCGAAGGGGGTTCCTGTGGCATGCGTCGGAATCGACAACGCTGCCAACGCGGCGCATTTGGCGCTTCGTATACTGGCTTTAAAGAATTAGGATGGAAGACTGCAGGCTAGAGATAATGCTGGAAGACCGGCCCGGGGCGCTCTCGCACGTACTTGACGTTATAGCCAAGAACCGCGGCAACCTCTTCTCAGTAAGCCACCTGCGGGAGAAAGCCAAAGACGGCTCAATCCCTGTAATCATAACCCTCCAGGCCTCTGCTGCAGACTACTCCAAAATAATATCCGGATTGGAAGAAGCCCGAATAGAAATCACTGAAAAGAGGATAGGCGCAGCTGAAGAACTGCAGCTGACGCGGGAATTCATACTTATAGGCCATGTGATTGACCGCGACATCAGGGATACAATCTATAAGATATGCGGCAATGACGTCATGGTCAAATCCCTGGACATAAGCCTCAAAAGCCTTAAAGACCCGTCCGCGGTATTTGCAGAGATTGCCGCAAAGAGCGATGCATCTATGGCGTCTGCTTTGAAGAAGCTGGAGAAGATTGCAGAAGAAAAAGAACTATTGTTGGTGGGGGGGATAGAATGAAAACCATACGCATCGCACTTTTTGGATTCGGCGTTATTGGAAGGGGATTTGCGGAAGTTCTTGTAGAAAAACAGGATTATATCAGAAAGCGCCATGGCGTTGATTTGAAGGTAGTGGGCATAGGAGAGCGGGGCGGCTGCCTGATAAATGCCCAAGGCATAAATCTGGCACAAGCTTTGAAAACCACCAAGGACAACTGGTTGGACACCCTTCCAGACTGGAAGAAAGCCAACGGAGCTGACATGCTGGATGCAATTGAGCCCGACATAGTCGTGGAGCTCGTGCCCAGTAACATAAAGACGGGTGAGCCCGGTGCCAGCATAATCGAGATGGCCCTGGAAAAGGGCATCCATGCAGTTAGCTCTGATAAGTGTGCAGTTGCCCATAGGTTTTCCGCTCTCATGGGGCTAGCGGAAAGAAAAAACCTTTGGCTCCTCTTTGAGGGCGCCGCTGGCGGTGGCATGCCCATTATGAATCTTTATAGGGAATGTCTGCAGGGCGACACCATCACGAGCATGCAGGGCATCCTTAACGGCACCACCAACTACATCTTAACCAAGATGTCCAAGGGTGGCATGGACCTCGAGACTGCTCTGAGAGAGGCGCAGGAGCTTGGATACGCCGAGGCCGACCCGACCTACGATGTGGAGGGCATCGACTCTGCCGCTAAAACCGTGATACTGGCAAACGATATAATGGGCTGGAAAAAAGAATTCAGCGATGTGGATATAACAGGCATAATGGGCATTACAAAAGAGGCCGTCCGACTCGCAGGCAAGAACGGCTATGTAATAAAACTTATCGCAGAAATAGCGGATGGCAAATTAAGTGTCGGCCCAAAATTAGTCCCGGAAGGCCATCCCCTGAATATACAGAGCAATCTCAATGCAGTTATGTTTAAGACTGATGTGGGCCGGGATGTTACGATTATCGGGCGCGGTGCCGGGGGGAGGGAAACCCAAAGCGCAGTATTTTCGGATGTCTTGAGGATATGCAAAGAGATATGAAAGTTTTTTCTCAAAACTCAAACGCCCAAAACCTGCGATGCTATTGTAAAGTATATGAGCACTCCACAAATGTCTGCGATAGAGGTTATAAAAGGCGCGCTTGCCGTGGCGGGGTCTTTTTTAAATTTGGTGAATATGAACGGCAATGACATCCCAACCAAACTCCCTACTACCACTATACAAATCATTGAAACTGCAGCAATAATCCCAATAATATAACCTGCCCTTACAAAACCCAATATTGAAACGGCCATCCCCATCGTCAGGCCAAGTGCAAGTGAAACCCCGATCTCTTTCGTAAACATCCGTGTCCAATCCTTCAACTTTACTTGATTGGTCGCCATAGCTCGAATGACCAACATCGCTGCCTGTGATCCGGCATTCCCCCCGCTCGCTATCAGCAGTGGGAGGAAGAATAAAAGGGCGGTTTTCTCGGCAATCAAAACCTCAAAAGATGCTATTATCAATCCTGCAAAGACGTTCATGAAAACGAATATAGTAAGCCAGCTGACTCTTTTCCTATACAAAAATCGTGCACTGAGATTCTTAATATCCGAGTCCAATCCTTGCTCGCCGACCTCCATACCTGCTATTTTGTGGAAGTCCTCGGTGACTTCTTCCTCGGCTATATCGATAAGGTCGTCGACCGTGACGATCCCCACCAATCCGCCCTTTGAATCTACAACCGGCAGGGCTGTGAGGTCATACTGCTTAATAAGCTCATAGGCTCTTTCGCGCGGTTCTAGGGCGGAAACCGCAACAAAGTTCCCATCCATAAGGCTTCTGACACGCGTCCTTGGGCTGGCTAACAAGACTTTTCTTAGCCTCAGCTCGTCCACAAGCTTCCCCTTTGCGTCCGTGACATAAAGCATATGTGTGGTTTCGCTATCATTCCCCCTCTTCCTAATCTTCTGGAGTGTCTGGGCAACCGTCATCTCAGGCCTTACTGATACATAATCGGGCGTCATGACCCTTCCTACGCTCTTCTCGGGATAGCCCAAAAGCCCTCTCACCTCTTTCAGGTCCTCTGGGCTAAGTAGGTCAAACAGCTTTCTAGTCACTTTCGCAGGCAGCTCCTCGAAGAGGGCTGTCCTGTCGTCGGGAGACATCTCAGCAAGAAGCTCTTCGGTCTCCTTGTCGGTGAGCTTCTTTAACAGGTGATCCTGCTGATCGGGCTCGAGATGCGAAAAGACATCAGCTGCCATGTCTTCAGGCAGCGCGCGGAACATCATAGCGCCTTTTTCTGAAGATGCTATGAGCTTGGCAAGGTCATAAGGATGCATAGTCGCAAGCATACTCCTGAGTTCCTTCCAGTCCCGGAAGCTCGCCAGCTTCTCGGCCTCATCAAGCATCTCTTTGTGCATTTCTGATTTTGTAAAGCTAAGCTTATCTTTAATCGCAGTACTAAAAAGATAAGGGAAGCAAATAACTTCAGAGATTATCTTCGTCCATGTCTTTCTTCTTGGGTTCGGGCTTTACAAAAGGGCTGAGCGTGTCTGCCCCCTTTTTCATATATGCAGCCATGTCCGCAGTTTTCACCGAATAATTCTCGCACCCATCCTTTTCGGTAATCTCAATAAGCTGTTTCTTCAATAGATTCTCAAGCCCGTTTATTACCCTGCCTTTCCCCATCGAGGAAAATCTCGGGCTATCCATTATGCCTTCGAGCCCGACACTCTCCTTGAGCTGTATGAATATATAAAGCTCGCTCTCATCTGGAGGGAGGTTTCGGACTGCCCTGAGCTGGTCTTTAAGGAGGGCGTTCTCAAGCCGCATCTTCTCTAATTTTAGCCTAAGCTCGTTGTTAGCCTTTACCGACCTTTCATACTCTTCTTTTGAGACGCCACCGAACATATCTTTATTTTACGGCGCACTTATAAAATCATTTGCCGAAAAGCATTTATTAAGATGTGCTGATTAAAATAAATATGGCCAAAAAGCGCAGGGACGACATTATCGCGGCCCCTCTTGTAGGGGCTTTAGTCGCAGTACTTGTTTTTTTCATGCTTTATTCACTAGTGGGTTTGAAAGATATGGGCGGCGATTTTGCAGGTATAAGCCTGGGAGTCTTTCTAAGCCTTGCCTTTTCTGCAGTTGTGGGTGCTGCCCTGTTTGGTGAACTTCTTGCGCAGGCACTCGAACAGAAATAAGCCAAATAGGTTTTTTAACTATAATCTTCTAACCTAGCGTTTTCCTCAGGCTTAAATTCAAATAAAATGGCTAAGATATACTACGAGAAGGACGCCGACCTAGGCGCCCTAGAAGGCAAGACGGTCGCAATAATAGGATACGGCAACCAGGGGCATGCCCAGGCGCAGAACCTCAGGGACAGCGGGGTCGATGTAGTAATAGGCCTAATGAAAGACCCTTCATTCACCGCTGCCAAGGAAGCGGGATTCAATGTAATGCAAATAGAAGAGGCTGCCGAGAAAGGCGACATAATCCACATACTCATACCTGACGAGGTGCAGGCGCAGGTATATGAGGAAAAGATAAAGCCCTATTTGAAGAGCGGAAATGCATTAAGCTTCAGTCACGGCTTTAACATAAGGTTCAAGAAGATTGTCCCGCCTGCGGATGTGGACGTATTCATGGTGGCGCCGAAGGGCCCGGGCGACCTTGTCAGAACGGTCTATGAAGAGGGTTTTGGTGTTCCGGCCCTCGTCGCAGTGCACCAGGACGCAAGCGGAAAAGCCAAGGAGACTGCGCTCGCATTTGCAAAGGGGATCGGCGCTACAAGGGCGGGTGTCATTGAGACTACGTTCCCGGAAGAGACTGAAACAGACCTCTTCGGCGAACAAGTCGACCTCTGTGGTGGCGTAAGCGAGATGGTAACCGCAAGCTTCGAGACTCTAGTCAAGAACGGATACCAGCCTGAGATTGCTTACTTCGAGACTCTCCACGAGCTTAAGCTGATTACGGATTTAATCCAAGTAGGCGGCATAGAGCTCATGTGGAAGAAGGTCTCGAACACGGCGGAGTATGGTGGAAGGACCCGAGGCAAGAGGATTATAACCGAAGAGTCGCGAAAGAACATGCAGGCGATACTCGACGACATCAAGAGCGGCAAGTTCGCTGATGAGTGGATGGCCGAAAAGGAAAAGGGTATGCCGAAGCTGAAAGCCATGCGTGAAGAGTCTGCGAAGCACCAGATTGAAGTTGTGGGTGTTGGTCTCCGAAAAATGTTCGAGCGAAAATAAACGCCCATTTCCTGTTTTTCTTTTTTTAATAGCTAGTTGTACATGTCCAAGGGCCGAGCGCCAAGGAAACCCAGATCCGTAAAACTGCTTAACGGCAAGGCCGTGACATGGGATATGGTTAGGTCGGCTTACCGCGAGCGCACCCGCGGGAGGGTTCTTTCACTTACACAGCGAAAGAGAGACATTAGGAAGCTCGAAGACTCGTTCCATCATTATGATTCTGTCGTAACGCCGATAGTCGATGGCAGAGAATCCGCTCGCTCAGTCTCTAAACAGTCTGGCCACTCATTAGACACTGTACTCGGATGGGCCCACGGCAGGCGGATGCCAAGAGAAATATCACTTGCCCAACACGAGTTCAAGCAGAAAAGGCTCAGGCAGCAGCTTGATTTAAATCTCGAAAGGCACCACGAACTCGGCTATTTTCTAGGCGCCCCTGCCGTAGGGCGGCTTAACGAAAGGACCAATAAAAGGAACGGAGCGATTAAATTCGTAGTGTCTACAAACAGTTCTCGGGTGGCTGATGAGATAAGGCGCTCTGCACAAAGAGTATTTGGAGTAAGACTGGCAAATAGTACGCCCAGAAGAGCCAAAAAGTCTAAAAACCCTACCCATGAAGTGGCGTTAGAATCAGCCAATCTAGTCAATTACTTGTCCGACAAAAAGAAAATAGGTGAAAGCCCCCTTGACCACCTTCCCGACAGCCCCGAAGCCAGGCTGGGCTTCACACGCGCCGTTTATGACATGGGCAAGACTTGGGTTGCCGGCAGGCCCGGGCGGAAGTCCGTTGTGCTTTGGCATGATGAGCCTAGGGTGAGGGAAGTGATTTCCAAAAGTCTCCATGAGCAAGACATCGAGCACGAGATTGGCGAGATGAGAGGCAAGCCGGCAGTGATAGTGCGCCCGGAGCATGCACCCGCCTTCAAGAGGGCCATTCGCTTTAGGGTGCTGGGAAAATCCACGAGACTTGCCAAATAGCCTTTTTTACCATCTGAGCTCAAACTAATCGTTCTAACGACATTAAAATGCCTACTATCTCAGAAAAGATCCTTGCAAAGCATGCAGGCTTAAGTAATGTAGAGCCAGGCCAGATAGTGGAAGCTGAAGTGGATTATATCATGGTCAATGACGTGACCGGGTTGCCAGCATTCGAAGTATACGACTCTAATTTCTCCGAGTCAGCGATGAAGCGTGAAAAGGTCGTCTTGATACCTGATCATTATGTCCCGAACAAGGATGTGAAGAGCGCGGAGCAGGCGAAGGCAATGCGTGAATTCGCGAAGAAATATCTGATTGATAATTATTTTGAAGTCGGCAGGGGCGGCGTATGCCATCAGATAATGATAGAACAGGGCTTCGCAGCCCCGGGTAGGCTGATTGTCGGTGCGGACTCGCACACATGCTCCTATGGTGCATTAGGGGCGTTTTCCACAGGCATAGGCTCGACTGAAGCCGCATGCGCGATGGCCTCTGGAAAGCTATGGTTCAGGGTGCCGGAGACGCAGAAATTTGTCATTGACGGCAAGTTGGGGAAATACGTCATGGGAAAAGATATAATCCTGCATGCGATAGGAGATGTCAGTGTGGAAGGGTCGTTGTACAAGACAATGGAGTGGTACGGCTCTGCGATAGAAGCGCTGCCGCTGGCTGACAGGATCAGCATCAGTAACATGGCTATCGAAGCGGGCGGGAAAGCCGGCATAATACCCCCGGATAAGAAAGTGGACGATTACCTGAAAGGCAGAGTCCGGGGCGGCTATGAAAAGGTCTTCTCAGACAAAGACGCCGAGTTTTGCGAGACTTTCAAATACGACGCAGAAGATATTAAGCCGACGGTAGCCGAGCCTTTTTTGCCCGAGAATGCGAAGGCGGCGGGGGATGTCGACGTTAAAATCGACCAAGCTTATCTAGGGAGCTGTACGAATGGGCGCATAGAGGATATGCGCGCAGCTGCGAGCATAATAAAAGGCAAGAAGGTCAATCCGGACGTGAGGATGATTATAGTTCCTGCGTCCACCGAGATACAACAGCAGATGATTAACGAGGGGTTGATGGATGTTTTCATAAACGCCGGCGCTTTCGTGTCAGGGCCCACATGCGGTGCATGCCTGGGGGGTTATATGGGTATATTGGCGAAAGATGAGGTCTGCGTTTCGACCACGAACAGGAACTTCATTGGGCGGATGGGCGACAAGGAATCCAAGACCTATCTGGCGAATCCGTATGTAGTTGCTGCATCAGCTATAACCGGGAAGATTACGGACCCTAATGAGATATAATGGCTGCCAAGATATTAGAAAAAGCTGAAGATCGGCTAATATTTAGGGACAAGCTGGCGATAGAGCGCACTATGCTAGCCAGGGAGAGGACGACGATGGCATACATACGCACAGGCTTGTCATTAATCGGCGTCGGGCTTTTCCTTTATAAGTTCATAGAGCTGGAGGAGACCCTTAACATTGCCGTAACACTCCTTATAACAGCCCCTGGGGTAGCTCTTACTGTCGGGGGGCTTTACAAGACAGCTATACGAAGGTCTAAAAGAAAGGCAATAATAAATGAGTATTATAATGATTTGAAATGATTACTATCGGCAAGGCATGGAAATTCGGAGACAATGTTGACACCGACCAGATAATCCCTGCGATTTACCTGGTTACAGGTGATCCTGAGGAGCTGGCCAGGCATGCCTTTGAATCAGTGAGACCAGAGTTTGCCAAGCAAGTCAAACAAGGGGACATAATCCTAGGGGGCAACAACTTCGGTTGCGGCTCTTCGAGAGAGCACGCGCCAAGGGCGTTGATGGGGGCGGGCATATCCTGCGTCGTGGCCAAGAGCTTCGCGCGCATATTCTTCAGAAACTCGATTAACATAGGGCTGCCGCTTGTAGAAGCGGATATTGAAGCAAAAGACGGCGACGAGCTGGAAGTGGATTTTGAAAAGGGCGTTGTCACTAACAAAAACACGGGAGTAACAGCCAATTTCCCGCCGATGCCCGACTTCCTTAAAAACCTGATGGACGCAGGCGGGTTGGTGGAGTATACGAAGAAACATTTAATATGACCTACAAAATCGCAACAATCCCTGGCGACGGGATAGGAAAGGAAGTGATCCCCGAAGGCATGCGTGTGATAGATGCAGCAGGTGAGAAATTCGGGTTCAAGCTAGATTGGGCCGAATTCCCCTTCGGCTCAGATCACTATCTTAAAACAGGTGAAGTCCTGAGCGACACCTCAGTGAAAGAGCTAAGCAAGTACGATTCCATCTATCTCGGCGCACTCGGCGATCCCAGGGTGAAGCCGGGCGTCCTCGAAACAGGTATCCTTCTTAAACTGCGCTTTGCCTTCGACCAGTACGTCAACCTCAGGCCAGTCAAGCTCTTGCCCATCATCACTTCGCCGGTTGCGGGCAAAGGGCCTGCCGACATAGATTTCGATGTTGTCAGGGAGAACACTGAGGACTTCTATGTGGGCATAGGCGGGAGGGCAAGTAAGGGAACGAGCAAACAGGCACTGGAGATTACCAGGGAGCTTTACACTACAAAATTCAACCTGGATATAGAAACTGATGCGGAGGAGATAGCCTACCAAATAGGCATGATAAGCCGGGAGGGCGCGAAAAGGATAATTAAATACGCATTCGAGCTCTGCAAATCAAAGGGCAAAAAGAGAGTCACTTCGGTTGACAAG